>VGWC01000030.1 GCA_016873775.1 Ignavibacteria bacterium
AAAAAATATGAGTATCAAAGAACAAGCAATAAATGTTATTAAAACTCTTCCCGAAAATTGTACGATGGAAGATATCCAATATCATCTTTACGTTCGAGAAAAAGTGGAAAGGGGAATACGTGCAATCGAAGAAGGTCGTTATATTTCTCAACAAGAAGCAGAAAAGAAAGTACACGAATGGCTCGCGTCGTATGGACAGAACCAGCGTTAAAGGACCTGAATGAAATCCTCGACTACATAGCAAAAGATTCTCCAGTTTATGCAGAACGATTTGGCATACGTGTAGTTGAATCTCCAAGAATTTTGGAACAGTTTTCTCGTTGTGGTAGAATTGTTCCAGAGTTTAATGACGAAAATATTCGAGAATTATTTTATGGTTCGTATCGTATTTTATACGTGATACGAGAGGAACAATGTTTCATCGTAGCAGTTATTCATGGAAGCAGAGATATTTTACTGCATATTGAACCCGGTGAATGGGACATTTTATAAATCGTTTTTACTTAAACCATTAGTTTACTTTTGAAATACCCTTTTAAAGAAATAGAATCCAAATGGCAGAAGCGTTGGGAAGATGAAGGCATCAACAAAGCCAATCTTTCTGAATCAGCACAGAAACTTTACAACTTTATACGCTTGTGATGTTCATTTATCCGTCTGCGGCGAAAATGCACATTGGACATTGGTTTAATTACGGTCCGACAGATACGTGGGCGCGGCTGAAAAAAATGCAAGGTTACAATGTGTTCGAGCCGATTGGTTATGATGCGTTTGGTTTGCCGGCGGAAAATTATGCAATCAAAACCGGAATTCATCCGCACGATTCGACATTGCAAAATGTGAATGACATTCGCGAGCAACTCAAAACGCTTGGCGCAATGTATGATTTCGATTTTGAAGTGAATACATCGCTTCCTGAATATTACAAATGGACGCAATGGCTTTTTCTTTTGCTGTATAAAAATAAACTTGCGGAACGTAGAAATGCGCCGGTGAATTGGTGTCCGAAAGATGCAACGGTTCTTGCGAACGAACAAGTAGTTGACGGAAAATGCGAGCGTTGCGGAACAGAAGTCGAGCGAAAAAATTTAACGCAATGGTTTTTCAAAATTACAAACTATGCGGAAGAACTTCTTCAACATCTCGACAAAATTGATTGGCCTGAGAAAACAGGCTTTTTCTTTTGCTGTATAAAAATAAACTTGCGGAACGTAGAAATGCGCCGGTGAATTGGTGTCCGAAAGATGCAACGGTTCTTGCGAACGAACAAGTAGTTGACGGAAAATGCGAGCGTTGCGGAACGGAAGTCGAGCGAAAAAATTTGACACAATGGTTTTTCAAAATTACAAACTATGCGGAAGAACTTCTTCAACATCTCGATAAGATTGATTGGCCAGAGAAAACAAAAATAATGCAGCGCAATTGGATAGGGAAGAGCGAAGGAGTTGAAATTGAATTTGAAGTAGAAACAAAAATGGAGTCCACTTTGAAAGTGGGCTCCATTTCTTCGCCTTTATTCAAAGTGTTTACAACTCGTCCCGATACGTTGTTTGGCGTGTCGTATGTTGTGCTTGCGCCTGAACATCCATTTGTGCAAACGCTTACAACTTCCTCACAAAAAAAATCAGTTGAAGATTATTTAGAGTTTGTAAAAAAAGAAACAGAAATTGAACGACAATCTACAACAAAAGAAAAAACGGGTGTGTTCACGGGAAGTTATGCAATCAATCCTATCAACAACGAGCGTGTTCCGATTTGGATTGCGGATTACGTTCTTTATACGTATGGAACAGGCGCAGTGATGGGAGTTCCGGGACACGATGAACGCGATTTTGAAACAACGAGCGTGTTTCGATATGGATTGCGGATTACGTTCTTTATACGTATGGAACAGGCGCAGTGATGGGAGTTCCGGGACACGACGAACGCGATTTTGAATTTGCGAAAAAGTTTTCTCTTCCGATTAAGAAAGTAATTTTGCAAGAAGGAACAAACGAAAAGGACGAATTGAAATCTGCATTTGTTGAAGTTGGGATAATGTGTAACTCCAATCAATTCAACGGAATCAATTCCGAAATCGGAAAAGAAAAAATTTCTGACGAGTTGGAAAAAATTGGAAAAGGAAAACGCAAAACAAATTATCGTTTGCGTGATTGGCTTGTTTCCCGTCAGCGATATTGGGGAGCGCCGATTCCGATTGTGCATTGCGAATATTGCGGTGAAATTCCTGTTCCAGAAAATCAATTGCCGGTATTGCTTCCGTATAATGTTGATTTCAAACCAAGCGGTGAATCTCCACTTGCGCGCGCAGAAGAATTTGTGAACACGACTTGTCCTAACTGTGGAAAGAAAGCAAAGCGCGATGTAGATACGATGGATACGTTTGTAGATTCATCGTGGTATTTTTTGCGTTATGTTTCGCCGAAAATTTCTCAAGAACCGTTTGACAAAACACTTGCAAAAAATTGGCTTCCCGTTGATAAATATGTTGGCGGCGCAGAGCACGCTGTAATGCATTTGCTGTATGCGCGATTTATTACGAAAGTGTTACGCGATTGCGGATATATCAATTTTGATGAGCCGTTTCTTTCACTCGTGCATCAAGGAACGATTACGAACAAAGGCGCTAAGATGTCGAAGTCGCGCGGCAATGTTGTGAATCCCGGAACGTTTACCGAGCAATATGGCGGAGATGTGTTTCGACTTTATTACGAACAAAGGCGCGAAAATGTCGAAGTCGCGCGGCAATGTTGTGAATCCCGGAACGTTTACCGAGCAATATGGCGGAGATGTGTTTCGACTTTACCTAATGTTTATGCGTCCGTATGATGAAAGCGGCGATTGGAGCGATGACGGAATTCAGGGAACGTGGAGATTTGTGAATCGCATTTATCAACTCGTGTTTGATAATCAAGAAATGCTGCGAGCAACGTTTCCGAATATTCCAGCGCGATACGATATAAAACAATTACAAACTTCCGATAAAATTTTATATCGCAAGACAAATCAAACGCTGAAAAAAGTGGAAGAAAATATTCACGAGTTTCATTTCAATACTTCAATTTCTTCTTTGATGGAACTCTTGAACGAACTAACAAACGAACAAACCAGCAAACGAACAAACGAGATAACAACATGGTGCATTCACAAACTCGTTCTTATGGTTGCGCCTATTGCACCGCATTTTGCAGAAGAGTTGAATGAAATGTTTGGTAACAAAGAAAGTTTGTTCAAGGGAAATAAATGGATTCGCTACGATGAAACTGCAATTGCAGAAGATGAAGTTACGATTGCAGTGCAAGTGAACGGCAAACTCCGCGACACGATGCAATTTCCGATTGATTCGCAAGATGAAATTATTCGCGAAGCAGTGATGAAAAGCGATGCAGTAAAAAAATACATTGACGGAAAAACAATCGCGAAAGTTGTTGTTGTGCAGAATAAGTTGATTAGTATTGTGGTGAGTATTGTGGTGAAGTGATAAATTCACCACGAATTACACTGATGAAACACGAATTCACACAAATACTATCAGTGAAAATCCGCGAAACATTCATGTAATTCGTGGTTAATAAACATACATTGTGAACACATACTTCCGCATATTGCGCTACATCAAACCGTATCGCAAACATTTATTTCTCTCGTTTCTCTTTCTATTTTTCTATTCGCTCTTTAGCGGATTTTCGATTTATCTTGTTGTCCCTTTGCTTGAAGCATTATTTCAACAAACTCAAATCGCGCATCAAATTCCTTCACTTAGCAGTAATCCGAAAGTAATAGACAACTTAGAAAATTTATTTTATCAATTCATTCTCTCCGGCGATAAACTCGAATCACTATTCCACATTTGCATCGTCGTCTTTGTTGCATTTTTTCTAAAAGCAATATTCGGTTATGCGCAAGCATTTCTCATCGCGCATATCGAACAGGGAGTAATTCGTGATATTCGCAACGAACTCTACGAACATCTGCATCAACTTCCGCTTGAATATTTTACGAACGAACGAAGCGGCAATCTCATTTCACGCGTAACAAATGACGTAACAATTATCAATACAGGATTAACGACAAGTCTTGTCAGTTTATTTCGCGAGCCGTTATTGATAATTGTTTTTCTCACAATCGCAATTTCTATTTCGTGGCAATTGACTTTGCTTGCATTTATTATTTTTCCATTTGCACTTATCATAATCAGCGGTATCGGAATTAAACTGCACAAAGAAAGCGGAACGTCGCAAGAACGAATGGCTGATATAACTTCTGTGCTGCAAGAAACAATTCAAGGAGTAAAAGTGGTAAAGAGTTTTGCGATGGAGAGTTTTGAATCGAATAAATTCAAAATGTTCACGCAAAAATATTTTTCTTCAGTGCGAAAGATTTCACGTTTGCATAAACTTGCTATTCCTACAACCGAACTCTTGAGCATTACCGCGGCAGTTGTGATTATTTGGTACGGAGGGAAACAAGTACTCATTGATAATTCAATTTCAGCAAGCGAATTTATTGGATTTGTTCTCGCAATTTTTCAAATAATGCCGCCGGTGAAAGAGTTAAGCCAAGTGAATAATAAAATTCAGGAATCTACTGCGGCTGGAAAACGATTGTTTGAAATTCTTGATATTGTTCCGCCTATTCGCAACGCTGAAAATTCAATTGTGTTGAAAAATTTTGAGAAAGAAATTTCGTTACAGAATATTTCGTTTGCATACAATGCTACAAGTGAAACACGTTGGATTTTGAAAGACATTTCTCTCTCCGTGAACAAAGGAGAAATTGTTGCAGTTGTTGGAGCAAGCGGCTCTGGGAAAACTACCCTGGTGGATTTGATTCCTAGATTTTACGATGTCCAAAAAGGCGTTGTTTCTATTGATGGAAATGACATTCGACAACTTGAATTGAAATCATTGCGCGATAAAATCGGAATTGTAACGCAAGAAACAATTTTGTTTAATGATTCCATTCGCAATAATATCTCCTATGGAAACAGAAATGTGAGTGAACAGGAAATAATCAATGCGGCTAAAGTTGCAAACGCGCACAATTTCATTTCAAAAATTCCAACAGGATACGAAACAGTTATCGGTGATAGAGGAATGAAACTTTCCGGCGGAGAACGACAACGCATTGCAATAGCGCGTGCGATGTTAAAAAATCCGCCAATACTAATTTTAGATGAAGCAACTTCAGCACTTGATACGGAATCCGAACAACTTGTTCAACAAGCGATCGAAAAATTGATGGAAGGAAGAACAACAATCGTTATTGCTCATCGTCTTTCAACAATACAAAAAGCAAATCGTATTGTCGTATTGAAAGTGGGAAAAATTGTTGAAGTTGGAACTCATTCCGAACTTATAGAAAAAGAAAACGGCGTGTACAAACGTTTGTATGAAATTCAATTTTCTGCAATGAATACTTCACTTAGTTGATGAAACGAATAGTTCGAAATATTCCGGAGTTTCTACTATTTTTGTTTCTTGTTTATGTTGTTGGAATGTTGTTATTTTCAATTCCACGCATTATAATTTATTTTCAACACTATGAAGAAACAAAATCAATTCCCAATGATATTTTGTGGCAATCATTCGTTGTCGGATTTCGTTTTGATAGCGTCGTCAGCACGTATATACTTGCTGTGCCATTACTTGTTTGTATAATTGTTTCTTTGTTCCGATGGAATATTGTTGCCGTTCAAAAAATAATTTTGTGGTACTTGATTATGTTATACAGTCTTTCTTTTTTTATGTGCGCCGCCGATATTCCGTTTTTCAATTTTTTCAATTACCGCTTGATGATTACGGCAACACAATGGTTTGATTCTCCGCAATTTGTTGCTTCGATGATTTTTAATGATGCATCGTATTATCCATACATCGCATTGTTTTTGCTACTCTCGGCAATATTTATTATTGTTTCCAAGAGAATACAAAGAAAAATATTTGAAGAAAATTTTCATTCGGAACAATGGAAGTATCATTATTCGATAGCAACGCTTGTTCTGTTTTCAATTTTTTCGTTAGGAATTGTAGCGCTTGGAATTCGCGGAAGAATTGCAGTAAAATCGCCGATACGTTGGGGAACCGCATTTTTCAGCACATATCCGTTTGCGAATCAACTCGGATTGAATCCGGTGTTCACATTTTTTCGCAGTTGGCTTGATGAACAAAATCCCGATAACAATCTTGTATATTTGCTTGACGATGAAATTGCATTACGCAATGTTCGAAAATATTTCCACGTTGAATCAACAAATATATTTGATTCACCCATTGCGCGAGAAATAAAAACTTCGGGAGAACAAAAAAAATATAATGTTATCATCGTTTTAATGGAAAGTATGTCAGCAGAAAAAATGATGCGTTATGGAAGCACGAAAAATTTGACTCCGAACCTTGACAGTATTGCCAATCATTCAATTGTGTTTGATAATTTTTTTTCTTCAGGCATTCATACACACAATGGAATTTATTCGACAACTGTAAGTTTTCCTTCTATCTTTGCAAAACATCCGATGAACACGTTCGAAAATCTTCAGTCGTTCACTGGAATTGCAAATACCTTGCTCGAGAACAATTATGCGACACTTTTTTTTACAACACACGACGACCAGTTTGACAATATGGGCGGATTTTTAAGTTACAATGGATTTCAAAAAATAATTTCACAACGGGATTATCCGCAACAACATGTTGTAGGGACACTTGGTGTTCCCGATGGTGTGATGTTTGAACAATCGCTTTCATTCATCAATAGTGAAGCAGAACAGAACAAACAATTTCTTGCGATGTATTTAACCGGAAGTCATCACGGACCGTGGATAATTCCTGAAGACATTCCACTTCAATTGAAAGGAAAAAACGGCGAAGAAAAAACGTTGGAATATGCTGATTGGGCAATTGGAAATTTTCTTGAATTATCACAGAAGCAAACGTGGTATCGGAATACGATATTTATATTTCTTGGCGACCATGGTTCTGCAATTCATCGCACAAATTCATTTCCGTTGTCGTTTAATCATACGCCGTTTATCTTGTATGCGCCTTTTTTTCACAACGAGCATCGCGTATTGAAAAATTTTGGAGGTCAAATTGATGTGTTCCCAACAGTCATGGGATTGTTGAATATTCCGTATATCAATAATACGTTTGGAATTGATTTGCTGAAAGAAGAGCGCGAGTTTATGTATTTTTCCGCTGATGATAAAATCGGATGTATCAACGAAGAATATTTTCTTGTTCTTCATCGCCAAGAGGAACGAGAATATTTATTTCGCTACAGAGAAAATGCGAAAGAAAATATCGCAGATACTTATCCTCAACGTGTTCAACAAATGAAAGAATACGCATATTCGCATATTCAAGCAGCACAGTGGATGTTGATACATAAAAAAGCGAAAAAACAGATTCCGATTGTTCAATAAAGTCAATAAATACGTAGCGATGCAATTATCACTTCTTGGTAAAAAAACAATTTATTTCGGATTATTTCTCTATGCACTTTCTGCGCCGGTTTCTCTCTTCGGCTCAGAAATTGGAATTGCGTTTGCTTTTCTTGGATGGATGACAAAAATAATCGGTGAAAAAAAATTTGTTTGGAAAAAAACTCCGTTGGATATTCCGATTGCATTATATTTCGCTTCGCAAATTATTTCTTCAGCGATAAGTATTGATGCGCTTTATTCGCTTCGTGCCGTTGCAGATACTGAATGGATTTTGATTTTGTATTTTACGATGAGCAATAATCTTGACGATATTGAAATTGTCCGGAAACTCCTTGTTGTTCTAATTGTTATTTCATCGTTGATGGGAATCTATGGGATATGGCAGTATTATTACGGTTACGATATTTTGCGCGGGGAACAATTATTCCGTATAAAAGATTTTGAACATTACAGCGCAGTTGGAAACTTTGGATTGCATCATACATACGCAGGTATTCAAGCAGTTGTAACGTTTCTCACGGTTCCGTTTTTTGCTTTAGAATTGTCATCGAGAAATAAAATTTCGTTGTACGCCTCTTCCGTTGTTTTATTGCTTTCGGTATTTGTTTCGTATGCGCGTGCGATGTATTTGGGAATAATTGGAGGAGGAATATTTTTTGGTATGGTTCGCGGAAAAAAATTCGCATTGCGATATTTGTTAGTTCTCGGAGTGATTCTTGTTATATCCTCGTTCTTTCTTCCGAATTTTTTTGTACGAATGAAATCAAGTTTCAGCGCAAAAGAAAACGAAAACCGATTGCAAACGTATGTCGTATGTTGGAGAATCATTCAGGCAAATCCGGTGTTTGGAACTGGAGTTGAAAACTATACGCACTACTACAAAATGTACAACACATTTGAAGAAAGTTTGGAAAGTCCGCATAACGATTATTTGAATGTCGCAGTGAATTCCGGTGTAGTAGGTTTGATTTGTTTTTTGTTTATGTGGGGAACATACCTTGTTGTTTGCATAAAAAATTTTTCAACGATAGAAGATGTGTTTTCAAGATATGTAGTTATTGGCTCAGCAATGGGAGTTATTTCTTTGCTCGTCGGAGGATTTTTTCAGGGATACTATACAGATTTGGAAAACGGAATGTTGTGGTGGTTTGTAGTTGGAATTAGTAGTGCAATAATGCAAATGAATCAAAAACAGCACGCATAACGATGGCAACGATTTCCGTTTGTATCATTGCTCATAACGAACAGGAACATTTGCAAAAAACTCTTGAAAGTGTTTCTTGGGCGAATGAAATCATCGTTGTTGATTGCGATTCTGCCGATGATACGGTTCGCATTGCAAAACATTTCACGCAAAACATATTTCATCGTCCTAATCTTTCGAACTTGAATGAAAATAAAAATTTTAGTTTTGCGCAGGCAACAAGTGAATGGATTCTGTGCCTTGATGCGGATGAACAAATTCCTGCGGATTTGCGTCAAGAAATTCAGTCATTGCTAAAAGCAGGAAATTATTGTGACGGTTATTTCATAAAACGAAAAAATTATTGTTTCGGAACGTGGCTTCGTTATGGTGGACAGTATCCTGATAGACAGTTGCGTTTGTTTCGAAAAGGAAAAGGAATATTCCCAGCTGTTCACGTTCACGAACGTATACATATTACCGGTTCAGTAGGAGTATTAACTTATCCTTTTGAACATCATCCGTATAACTCGGTTTCGCAATATATCAGGAAAATGGATTTTTACACAACGTTTGAAGCGGAAAAAATTCGAGAAGCATTTCGAATTCCGAAATTGTTTGTTGCGCTGAGATATTTTTGCTTTCGACCGGTGCGAAGATTTATCAGCAGATATTTTTTGAAATGTGGATTTCTTGATGGCGTTGCAGGTTTTATTGCGTGTTTTTTTGACGCAGTAGCGCAAGTGATTAGTTATGCAAAGTTTTATTTTAATAAATAAGTAAGTAAACAATTATGGAAAATCAAGAAAAAAACTCTATACTATTTTTTCAATTAGTGTATTCATTGCAAATGGCGGGAATGCAACAATTAGGGAAAATAAAAAATCCCATGACGGATACGATAGAACGGAATTTACAGGAAGCAGAATTGACCATCGATATGTTGGAAATGCTTCACATGAAAACTCAAGGAAATATTTCCGAAGACGAAGAAAAAATTCTTTTAGCAATGCTTCAGGATTTGAAATTAAATTACGTTGATGAAAAAGCGAAAGGAGAATCGTCGTGAACATCGGAATAATGGGAAATAAAATGAAGAAAGAACTTTCAGTGGTACTTTCCGTCTTGATTCAATCGTTAGAATCACATAACGTGCGAATAATTGCCGATGAAGAATTACGAGAATTATTGATGGGTATTCAACGCGCGGATGAGGTTGATTTTGTTCCATTGAAGAATATATCACGAAAATGCGATTTGCTCATAACTATTGGCGGCGATGGAACGATTTTAAACGCCGCAAAGATTGTTGGAAATTCAAACGTACCAATTTTAGGAATCAATCTTGGTAAACTCGGTTTTCTTGCGGAGATTTCATTGCATGAATTAGAAGAAATGCTTGAAGAATTTTTTTCAGATAAATATTCTATTGATGAACGTGTTGTGTTGACTGCCAAGAATACTTTCACGAACGCAGTTGTCTTTGCGATGAACGATATCGTCGTTGATAAAGGTGCAAGTTTCAGAATAATAGATATTGATGCGTTTGTAGATAACGATTATTTAGGAACGTTTGCCGCTGATGGAATTATCGTTGCAACATCAACCGGCTCGACTGCATATTCACTTGCATCGAGCGGACCCATCATTATTCCTTCGTGTGAATCATTAGTGATAACGTTGATTTCCCCTCATAATTTAACTACTCGACCGATTGTTGTTCCGTTGAAGAGTGAAATTCGGTTAAAAGTTTTGCAACCGCATAATCCTGTTCATCTTGTTGCCGATGGAAAAAATGAACAGTTTTTTTCCCCGCCGATTGAATTTAGCATTTCTCTCGCAAAGCACCGTATTAGATTGATAAAAAAAATCGGACATAGTTATTTTGATACGCTTCGAACCAAACTTATGTGGGGAAAACGCTATTCTCAGGATTCGAGAATATAATTTTCAGCATAGTTTTTTTTGCTGACAAGAAAATATTTTATAGATTTAACACACCTTTTAGAAAGTTTTAATAAATACATAACAAATACATTTTCGCCGGAGAATTTTATGGCAAAAAAAACTGCTGCTCTTACATTAAAAACTACTTCGTTGACGCCTGCAAAACTTGCTCGTATAAAGCACGTTATGCGTCATTGTGTATATTGCGGAAAAGAAACCAAAATGGCAATAATGGGCGAAGTGCAACATATAGAAGGAAAGCGTTGGTTTAAATGTACACGATGCCGTCATATGAGTTTGTTAGAAATGGCCTTGAATTCAGCTATCGAAATGCATACACATATTGACGTTACCCAATGCACGCCGTATAATCCGGAAATGGTGTATTCTATTGGACAATTCATTTTTCATTCCGATTGGAACGACACTGGTTGTGTAATGTCTAAATCGAAAACCTCTAGTGGTGGAAATGCAATTATTGTGAGATTTGAAAACCACGGACAAAAAACACTTATCGAAAATTTTAAAGGTTGATTTGCACTTGAAAATACAAAGCATCATACGAAAGGAGGTGGAAACGGTTGGTAGGTATCGTTATTACAGAAAATGAAAATATTGATAAAGCATTACGACGTTTCAAAAAGAAATATGAACGTTCTGGCGTTCTTAAAGAATTTAGAAAACGTACGGTTTTTTTGAAACCTTCAGACCAAAGAAAGGTTGATAAAAATAGGGCAATACGGAGACAACAGCGCATTCAAATGGAAATGGAGTAGCCCGTATAAAAAAAGGCAGAAAGTGTATTTCTGCCTTTTGATTTTAAAAAAGTTCAATGAACATTCAACGATGTGAAAAATCTTTGACAAAAGAAAGTAAGTTCTCTAGTGCTATAATTATTCTTTCACCAGTTTTCCGAATTTTGATTTCTACATTCCCGTTTTTCAAATTTCTCTCGCCGATGATTATTTGTAACGGCATTCCGAGTAAATCTGCATCTTTGAATTTAAATCCTGGAGAAATTGAAATTCTGTCGTCGTAAAGAACTTCAATGTTTTGAAGAGCCAAGTCTTTATACAATGTATTAGCGGCGGCAATCACGTTTTCATTTTCTGCGTTCACTGCTATAAGATGAATAAGAAACGGCGCAATCGCTTTATCCCAGATAATTCCGTTTGCATCGTGGTTTTGCTCGATATGACACGCCGCAATTCTTTCAACTCCGATACCGTAACTTCCCATAATAATTAGCACTTCTTTTCCTTCTTCGTTCAGAACTGTTGCGTGCACTGCATCGGCATATTTTGTTCCGAGTTTAAAAATGTGTCCAAGTTCAATTGCGTTGACGATGCGAAGCATTGTACCGCAATGAACACAGGATTCTCCTGCTTCTACGACTCGTAAATCTGCGTAATTATTAACTTGCACATCTCTTTCCAAATCAATATGCGCGAGATGGAAATCGTTTTTGTTTGCGCCGCTGATGAGTTCGTTTGCGTGTTCAAGCCGTTTATCTGCAATGATGGAAAAATTTTTCAATCCGATTGGACCAATCGAGCCGGCATTTGCGCCAGTATGTTCAAAGAGTTCTTCATCGCTGTACGCACGAAATTCTCCACCGAGTGCTTTTGTCAGTTTCGCTTCATTGAGTTGGTCAGTTCCGCACATTAAAATTAACGTCGGTTTTCCCTGAACATTGTACACAAGTGATTTTGCTAACCTTGTCGTATCTGTTTTCAAAAACTCAGCAAGTTGCTTAATCGTTTTGATATTTGGCGTGAACAATTGCTCGTGTATTTTACTTTCAGTGAGTCGTTCTATTTTTTTTGCATTGGAAACTGCAACTTCAAGGTTCGCTGCGTAACCGCAATGATCGCACAACACTGCAGAATCTTCTCCGCCTTCAGCAGATTCAAGAAGGAATTCCTGTGAACCGCTCCCTCCCATTGCACCGCTCGATGCTCCAACGATAAAAAATTTCAATCCACAGCGATAAAAAATTTTTTTATACGCTTCTGCGTGTAAGTTGTAACTCTTGTCTAAACCTTCCCACGTGTAATCAAGTGAGTACGAATCTTTCATAGTAAATTGTCTTCCGCGCAAGACGCCCGAACGCGGACGCGGCTCGTTGCGAAACTTTGTTTGGATTTGATACCAGATTTGCGGAAGTTCTTTATATGATTTGAGATGATTTTTTGCAATGTGGCAAATAATTTCTTCGTGTGTTGGCGCAAGAACCAGCGGACGATTCTTGATATGAAAAAGTATATCGCCAAATGCTTGCACACGACCTGTTTCTTCCCAGATCTCAATTGGATTCAGTGCGGGCAAATGAAATTCCTGTCCGCCAATTGCGTTCATCTCTTCGCGAATTATGTTCATTATTTTTTGTAGTACGCGATAACCGAGCGGAAGAAAAGAATATATTCCTGCGGCAAGCGGACGCATTAATGCGGCTCGCATCATGAGTTGATGACTTGGAATTTGCGCTTCGGATGGAATTTCTTTAAGTGTCGGGAAAAAGTTTTGTGATAATCGCATTGAAATATTGTTCTTTTTAAAAAATTGAGGTGCAATATAAAAAGATTGAAGAAATATTTTCCTCGCGTCAAACTTTTCTTACTTTTTGCCAAAATTATTGTTCTAACATGCACATAAAAGAATTTGAAAAATTTGTTGAAATAGTTCGACGCTTAAGAAAAGACTGTCCTTGGGATAGAGAGCAAACACACACTTCGATTCGGCATAATTTGCTTGAGGAAACATACGAAACTATCGAAGCAATCGAACATAACGATTTGCAAGAATTAAGAAAGGAGTTAGGTGATTTACTTCTACACGTTGTTCTCCATTCAGTAATCGCGGAAGAAACAAATGAGTTTTCGTTGCAAGAAGTCATTGCAAAAGAAAGTGAAAAACTTATTCATCGGCATCCGCACGTGTTTGGAGAAGTTGAAGTATTAGATGCAAAGGAAGTAAAACAAAATTGGGAACGATTGAAAATGCAAGAGGGAAGAAATTCTATTCTCGATGGCATTCCTAAAGAACTTCCAGCGTTACAGCGTTCGTATCGTTTGCAGGACAAAGCAGGAAAAGTTGGTTTTGAATGGAACAATAAAGAAGATGCGTGGAAAAAATTTGAGGAAGAACTTGGTGAATTTCACGAAGCCGTGGACAAAGGAAAGTACGATGAAATTGAAGATGAGTTTGGCGATTTGCTTTTCACTCTTGTCAACTATGCTCGTTACATCAATGTTCAACCGGAAAATTCTTTGCGTGGAACGTGTGAAAAATTTATTACACGTTTTCAGTTCATTGAAAGAGAATTAAAGAAGCGGGGAAAAGATATATATCAAAGTTCTTTGGAAGAAATGGATGCACTGTGGAATGAAGCAAAGAAGCATCAATCGAAATAAATCATTCGCCTTCTTTTTTTCCATTGTAATGTTTTTCGTATGCGTTGAGAATTTCTTTTACTAAACGATGGCGCACGACATCGCTTTTATCGAAATACACGTACGCAACACCATCAATATTTTTCAAAATATTTCGAATCTCCACCAAACCAGAGGTTATTTTTGATGGTAAATCTATTTGTGTAATATCACCCGTAATAATCGCTTTCGAGTTTATTCCCAATCGCGTTAAACACATTTTCATTTGCATACTTGTTGCATTTTGCGCTTCATCTAAAATGACAAAAGCATTGTTTAACGTTCTTCCTCGCATATACGCAAGTGGCGCGATTTCAATAACCTGTTTTTCAATGTATGTTTTCAGTTTATCGAACGGAATCATATCATTGAGCGCATCATACAACGGTCGCAAATACGGATTTACTTTTTCTTGCAAATCACCCGGAAGGAATCCTAAACTTTCTCCCGCTTCCACAGCAGGACGAGCAAGAATAATTTTTGTGACTTCGTGATTTTTCAATGCCGCTACTGCAAGCGCAACGGCTAAATATGTTTTTCCAGTTCCGGCAGGACCAATAGCAAAGACAATATCATTTACTTTCGCTGTTCGCAAATATTCTCGTTGTCTTGGAGTTTTTGCTTTTATAATTCCGTTGCGAGTATAGAGAACAACATTATCGAGTTCATTTTGTTGCAATGTTGCGGCAATATTTTTGGGAATTGCTCCATCACCGTTTACAAGAATCAAATCAATAACGGTTTCTACATCGCTAGTGTGAAGTTCTCCATTTTTATTTAAAATGTACGTGAGTTCTTTAAATATTTTTTCTATGTGTTCAATTTGCTGATTATCTCCCTGAATGGTAATTGTATCACCGCGCACGACAATATTTGCACCGAAATGCTCTTCGATGGTTTTGAGATTTGCATCGTTCACACCGATTAACGAAAGCATATCTACATTGGGAATCTTTATCTTTTTTTCTGCCAAATGTTTGAAATGAATTAGTCGCTAATGTGATTGAAAATAGAAAACCCTCGATTGCTTTTGTTCAAAGCAAAGGAGGGTAACTTTTAAAAGAAAAAAACTTCAATTTTAAAAATTCTTTACCTTTTTGCTGTAATACTTGTTAGCAGCAGATTTTTCTTCTTTCGTCAGAGATTTTCCTTCAGGAATTTTCAGTTTTTGTTTTGGGTAAATAATATCCGGGTTTTGAATTTGTTCACGGTTTCCTTGCCAGATTTTGGGCCACATCCACGCATTTGCATAAATATCAGGTTTCTTTGCAATATTCCATAGACAATCGCGGTTTTTTGCCCACGTACCAACGATGTATGTTTTTTCTTCTGAAAAAAGTGGTGCGCCGGATGATGAACGCATCAAATTCGCAATATTATCTTTCAGCGAGGAAATTCGATTTGCAAATCGAGGAAGTTGAGCAACTTTCATACTTGCCATTTCATCCACGCGTTTTATTGTGTTTAGAATTTCGTCTTTATATTTCAATAATTCTTCATCAGAAATATGCATAAGTTCTTGGATACGAGTTTCGTGTTTTGTCAGTTCTTTATCGAAGGCTTCTACTTCAGCGCGGGTCATTCCGTACATTTCAAATAATGTATTTTCCGCCGCAATAATATCTGCGTCTAATTCTATTGACTGAGCACTTAAATCCTCAATGTCTTTATGGAGTTTATCAAGTTGCGATTTTGCAGCGTCGCGTTTTGAAGTAAATTCGGTTATTTGTTTTTGCCATTCTTCTTTTGTTAACGGCTCATCTTGCGCAAATACAAGAGTAAATGACAACGAAAAAATAGTAAATAAATTGAAAAGTGTTTTCATAATGTTGGTCCTTTACTTCGATTGTGCTGTTTTTTGTTCGTCGAGAATCGTTTGCAACTTTGCTTTTTTCTCGTTGACTTGTTTTTCTAAATCTTCTTTTTCTTTTTGCTTTGCTTCAATTTCCAGTTGTAAGTGTGCAACTTCTGCTCGTAAAGAAACTAATTGACGCATTTCTTCGTCGGTGGGCTTATTGCTGCAACTGGAGAACAACAACATTCCACTCAAAAGAGGTATCATCGTCAATATTCGAAATGAAATAAATTTTTGAATCATAACAATATCTGAGTAAATATCTAAGTAAATAAAATTTTGCGGGGAAAAGTTACAAAATAAAACTTCTCAAGACAACAGAACAAATATTTATTTTAAATTAAAAAAATTATATTAACCGTCGCTCCGCAAAACTTGTGTATGAATCGCCGGCAATAATTACGTGGTCATGAACAAGTATTTCCATTATTTTCCCTGCTTCAACAAGTTGTTTTGTGATTCGTATATCGTCAGAACTGGGTTCTGTATTTCCCGAAGGATGATTATGAACAAGTACGATAGAAGCGGCTCGTTCTGAAACTGCGATACTAAATACTTCTCTCGGGTGAACGAGTGAGGCGTTGAGTATTCCCTGCGTGATGCGCTTGTCGGAAATATAATTGTTTGCACTGTCGAGTAACAATACGTGAAATTCTTCGTGTTGAAGATGGGCAAGTCTTCCATAAAAGTGTTCAAAGATATGTACAGGAGTAAATATTTTTTTATCACCTGCTCTTTTTTCTCCTTTAATTCTATTTGATAATTCGAATGCTGCTTTCAGAATGGTGGCGCGTGTTTCTCCCAAATAAATATCTTTCCCTTTCGATGAAACAGCAACTTTTGTATTTCTCAGGTCAGCAACTCGCAGTTTCGACAATTGCAAAAGTGAACGGTCTTGAGTTAAAAATTTTGCGATATCAAGGGCGTTGGAACCTCTAAATCCGCTCCGAATGAGAATTGCAAGTAATTCAGCGACAGAAAGCGATTCTTCACCAAGTTTGAGTAGTTTTTCTCTTGGTCGTTCACCTTCGTTCCATTCTTTTATCGTAAGATAAATCGGTGTTTCCTTCACGGTCAAATTATTTTTCATTTGCAAACGCTTCTCCGATTTTTTTTATTTCTCCATTGGTAAACTGCAATATATGAACAAACTGATTTGTTCGCTTCTTACGAAATGCAATGTACGAATGTGCATTTTGATATTCATTGAGTAATGGAAGATGTTCTGCAATCAATGTACGAGACGGTGTTTTTTCTGCTTGACGATACAGCGTCATAAATGCATCGTAACCGTAAAGAAAATATTTTTGCGGTTGTTTTTTGAGCGAAAATGCAAGCGAACGTACTTGCTCTTCATTCTCAAAATAATCAGAAGAAAACGTAACACCATCAGCATCAAGTTTGTACATAAATAAGTGCGAACGTTGATTCCATTCACTATTGCCGAACACACGTCCGCGAATGTTGAAATATTTCAACTGTGCCATAATAATTCCGATATCTTCCGAAGTTCCGAGAGAAACGTAGAGTGCATCAATTTTTTTCCCTTTCGTTGTTTTGAGAATAGAAGTTATTTGTTCTTTCAAATTGATAATGTTCGATGGAAAATATTCACTCGCAAGAACGGTTCCTTTGAATAATTCTGTTCCTTGGAGAAAACCCTTAGCCGATGAAATTGCATGTTGCTCATTCGCTGAAAGAATGACGACGTTTTTCAGTTGCAACTCGTTCACAACATACGAAGCCATTGCTTTTCCTTGTGTTTCGTACGACGAAGTAAGTTGAAAAATATACGAGCCGAGTGTAGCAATCGTATCTGCAGAAGTCGTGGGAACAAGTAACGGAATCGCATAAGTGTTCGCAGTTACTGCGGCGGAAACAACTTCATTGCTGAATAACGGTCCAAGAATACCGATAACCGAACTATCGCCAGCAATTTCTTCAACTTTCAACGAAGCAGTGAACGATTCTTGTTTGGTATCTCGAACGAATAATTCCAAACGAATTTTTGGATAAAATTTTTTTTGAACTTCACGCAATGCAAATTGAATTCCTTCCAAAACGCTTTTACCAATATCTGAGGACGCGCCGGAAAGCGGAAGCAGAACGGCGAAACGATAAATTTTTTCCGCCGCAATGGAAAAGAGCGCTACTCGTTTTTTGAGTTGAGGTTCGAGTTGTAATTTTTTGAGTGAATCGAGCAGTTTCGCCGATTCAATAATATTTCCAAGCGATGAGTTTTTTTTTAGGAGATAAAAGAGTAAATGCGGTTTAGAAATTATCCATTGTTCATTTCTGGAAATTTGCTCGAGCAAAGCGAGAGAAAGTTTCGTTTCAGCAAATTTTTCGGAAGCAGAAAGTGCCGTGGTTCGGTACTTACTACTTGTATCTTCTATGATGGAAAGATAGGTACGAAATGCTGGAAGGTGTTGGTTATACTGAACATAACATTTTGCGAGAAGAAATCGCGCTTCATCGCTAAATTTGCTATCGGAAAAGTGTAGAAAAAATGTTTCAAGTGTGTGCGCTGCTCGCTCGAATTCTTTGTTGTTAAAGAGTGATTTCGCTGCCATTACGTATGATGCACTCGTTCTCTGATTTGGAGGAAACGTTGCAACGATGGTACTGAATTTAGCGTATGCTTCGGAGAATTTTTTTTCTTTGTATAATAATAATCCATCGGAAAATTTTGTTCCCGCTTCCGGAATGACTCGAAATTTTTCCTGCGACTGAAGGAAAAGAACACCGAAAAAAAATGAGAGAAATAACGAAAAGCAATGTGTCTTTCGTTTCATTTTTTAATAAGAATTATTTAAGCGAAAGAAGAAATTAAAATCGCAACCGTATTCCTGTTCCGAATGAAAATTGCTGGAAACCTTTCGGAGTAAAAAGAAAACCGATGTTTTCTGAACCGATATCCCAATTGAAATAATAAAAATCCAAGCCAATGCCGCCGGAAATACTGAACCGGTCTTTTCCACCGAACGCAACCCCCATTCTCAAGGGAAGAAAATTCCACGGACGATATTCTCCTCCGAAAGAAATGCGCGCACGTTTGGAATTTCCGAGCGCATCGTTAAATCCTTGTTTGTATTGAATTGCAAGAAGCCAGTTTCCCAAATACGGAATATCTGTTCTCATTGATGCTCCGAAAAGAAATGCTGTTGGGAGTTCGGAGGAGAAGGATGAAGTTGTATCGCCTTTTAATTCGGAAATATTTTCTTCCAAATCATTGAGGAACGCATCAACACTATCTTGACTTTCTTTTTTTGTAACATCAGAAATTCTCATTTGAGAAGAGAACGAACCCTCGATTGGAAACCGCGACCATTGCATTTCGCCTATGTCGAGAACGCTCATTCCGATGCGAACTTTTTCGAACACACGCAACGAAATTCCGAAATCGAATGCAAGCGCATTTCCTGCATCGTGCGGCGATGGAGAAAACGATGCGCCAGAATCGAACACGGAAGCAACGGAAGCGAAATAATGAATATTTGCAGAGCCGTAAATATCATACATTGGTCTTCCGATAGAATCGTTGGTTCGAGGGTTGCCGAATTGAACATCGTAGTTATCCAAATCGAAATAGAATAATCCCTGAAGAATTTTTATGGAAAAGCCCGCAGTAAAATCTTCGACGTAGGGAATGAGTTCAGGAATTTCTCGCGCATAGGTAAAAGCATATTCGCGAAGTTCTTGCGCATTGATGGATGTTCCTTTTAAACTGTATAAACTTCCGGAAGAATCTAATCCATAAAGTGGAAGCCGAAGATAATCTTTCGGCAATTCGAGATTCATATTAAATCGTTCGGTAACAGTAAAAGCAAAGTTTCCGATATCATTGTTGTGAATGGATAAACCGAATAATCGCGTCTCGAAATCGAAATGCGTTTCGGCAAGTCCTTCGGGAAAAATTGAGAGTACATCTTGCTTGTCTTCGTTCGTTAAAAATTTTCCGATTTTTTTTCCATTTACAATTGTTCCGGTAAAATATTTTGAATAGATATCGTAGTTTATTAAATCTGTACCGAAATTGAAACTGAGTGCAGGCAGCAGAGAAAGAGTAACATTCGGTAGTTCTTCGGGAACAAATATTGTTGTGTCGTGTCGTGCGATTTCTATTTTGCTGTTGTTCACTTCATACGTCTCTTTTGTATAAAATGTCGAGTCGTGTGGAACCTGTCGTGTTTCGGTTTGAACAATGATGGTGTCATGAGAAATTTGAAAAACCGTTGCGCTATCGCCATCAAAAATAAGTGTATCGTGATTTGTCGAAGTAATGAGGTCGAACAAAAACACGGAATCTTTCATAATTGTTTGTGTGTACACGCGAGTTGTTTCTGCGAGTTCGCGAAAAAGCACAAGCGAATCGTGCGAAATAGTGATGATCATTTCATCCAACATTCGAGGTCTGTCAAAGCGCCCGAGACGTGCGGGATTAATTCCAACAGCGTCAATTCCTCCGGTTGTTGAAACAGTAGAATTGCTTTGCGACACACCGGAAATGGAAGTGCGTTCTCCTGCAACGAGGAACGTGGAGAATATCCAAAGCGATACAAAGGCGAATGTGGTCTTCATTGTTATTCTCCTTTTCTTTTTGAGTGAACAATTTTTTGTTGAATGACATTATCTTCTCCGTTTACTCGATACGAAAGATTTGCAGTAATTCGTACACGAATATTATCCGTTGAATGAAACGCAACAACACTATTTCCCGAAGTTTGCATCAGCAATTTAAAGATGATAAAGTCACCGTTTGCAATATCTTGCGCGTCACTGTTGAACACTTCGATTTTTGAAAGCGTGCGTGATGGAAGTCCCTGCGAAGCATACGAAGAATCAATGATAAATTGTTGATGAAAATTTGTTCCGTTGATGGTATCGCCGCTCATCCAAACACTATCCACCATATCAAAAGTAAACGTAATTCCAATGGGAAGTTTATTATCGAATGCGAAGGCAATATTTCCATAGTTCACATCACTAAGATTTTCTTTGTCGAAATTGGTTTCTACTTCAGTCGTGTCAAGAAATTGAGCGTTATCTATTCCTAATTTCATTGGAATTGTAAAATCAATCGTGCCGAACAACGATGTTGTATCGGCAATAAATCCCGATTCGTAATTCGGGTTAAATGTTGCAACGCCTTTCATAATGAATTTATTCGGCAAATCCGGAAATGCGAATGAAGCAAGAAATTGGTCAATAACCAAATTAATGGTATTGAAAACATTCGGGAAAATAGTATCTTGACCTGCAGGAATAAATATCGAATCAATGATACCTGTGTTTTCATTTATTCCAATAATTTTCATATTGAGCGCCGTTTTTACGCCTCCGCCGACAAACAATCCCAAATCAACTTTGAATCCAGAAAAACGTATGTTGCCGCTGAAATGCGGGTCCACGTCGGCCAAATCAACGGAAAGTGTTTCATCAATTGACGATTGAAACGGAGTAACTTTTCCCTGAACGGATTGAAGAACAAAGTTAGAATTTGTTGGGATACGGATATACGTTCGTACTACATCAGTGCTGTGGATGGTTCTGTATGAATTAGCAGAATCCAAATTGCTGATGCGCGCTTCGTAAACAAATTTGTTTGTTGCTCCGAAAGGAAATGTAATTTGATATTCCTGCATATTTATCGGAACAACAAGACTGTCCAAACGCGGAATCTGATTGTCAATCAGCAATGTATCGTACGGCGGAAATCGTTTCGTAAAATTTCCCAACTTGAGTTTGATTCCAATATTTAAGTCCACAAAATTTTCAACTATAAAAAACATTGTTCCTTCTTTAAACATTGCAAACTGAACTAATGTTGGCTGCGAAGTTGAATCAGTGAAAAAATCTGCGGAGTCTTTTATTCCCGTTACATTTTGCTGAGGAATTTTTGCCCTTGCTGCGACTGCAACGACATTCAATATTTCCATAGAAAAAGAAATTTTTGCCTGGTCTTCACCCAAAGGGAGTTGTATAAGTTGACTATTCGTGAGAACGTGCGCATACAATTGCAGAGAATTTTTTATCGTGTCGTTTAAATTTTCCGAAACCATTGCAGAATCGCCCGGCAAAATTGTTCCCAGCGATGAAAACGATGCAACAGAAGTTCCGCCAACTGCGTTTGTGATATTTACCGGATCCGGAAAACTGATGGCAACGGGTAGATTGTTTTTTATTTTCAAACGAAGAGAACCTGAAGCAATTTTTACAAACTCAAATTCCGAAAATATTGCAAGTTGCTGCATGAACGATGTATCGCGCGCGGGAAGCGTCATCGTATCGGGAAACGGAGGAGGAGGCGCAGGAATAGTATCGAAAATTTTTATTGTGTTGGAAATTTCTCCGGGCGTTTGCACTCGAAACGACCCAATCTGCATTTCAATTGGCGGCGTAGATTCCGGATGAATGATTAGAGCATCGCCAACGGTGGATGGATTGGCTGGCGAAGAAGTCTTGTATAAAATTTCTTTCGTCGCACTGTCAATTTTTATGACGCTTGAATCTTTCGTAATTAAATCTGCTAATGTATAACTCGTGTCCATTATCGGAAGAGTCAATTGCGTATCCCATTGCGGAGCGATGGGCTCATCAAATTTGGGCAAACATTGAAACGAAATGAATGCAGAAATGACAATAATAATTGTTGGATACATACGTTTCATAAAATCGTTTTATATAATGAAAAAAACTTGTGAAGAATATATCTTAATCGTTTCTGAAAATCAAGATAAATTGAAAGAAAACTTTCGGTGAAAATACGTTTAGCGTTTTTGGAAAAAATTATTTCCAATGATTCAAATCAATTTCCTTGAAGATTGGAATGCATTTTTCGTACGAACGTAATAACGTATTCGTTTCGTCGGAAAGCGTTTCTCCTGCGAGAATTTTTTTTGCCATCACTATCAGCGAATTGAAATTACTATAATGCTTGAGCAACCGTTCTTCGGAATAATCTTTCGCCGATTTTTGCGTTATCAAAAACTGCCAATCGGATGCTTCCAGTATCAGCAACTCACGCGCCGCTTGTTGCAAAATTCGTTCCAATAAATTATTGAAATGCAAAAAATGCTCTTTCAATACGTTGCGAAACATTTGCTCCGCATCATACACCATTTTCCACGTCCACTCAGTTTTATCGTTTAACCACACGGAATGATTTCCGTTTTCTCCCCACGAACCTTCCGGAAGCGCGATAACTTCTGCGGCAGAAATCCCTTGCAATACTTCGCTTACTGTGTGTACGTTCGCCAATTGCTGTTGTTCGAGTTCTTGAAAAACTTTTTTCAAAAACTTAGGTCCTTCGAACCACCAATGCCCGAAAAGTTCAGCATCGTACGGTGCGCAAACGGTTCCTTGTTTTCCGGTTTTCTCAAAATGTTTTTGAAGAACATCAGTGACAGTACTAACAAAATGAATTGCTTGTGCGTTAACGTGTTCAACGGTTTTTTCTTGCGAATACAATTGTTTTTTACCTAAATCAAGTTTTGAATCTGTTACGCTCCAATACCGATGCCCGCCGGGGAAATTTTTTTTGTGAAATTCTAAATATGTCGGATTTCCTGGATATCCCATAATACCGCTCCAAACTTGCGTTGCGGTATTTGGTTCTCGAGTGAACAAGGCTATTTTTTTACCGCTTCCTAATTGCGATTGAACATAATATACTTCCAACGGACTTTTTGTGTCGGGAAAAATATCTTGTCCATCATCAATCGTATAGTTCCAATCATTGTTGTCATTTTTCTTTTGATGAAATCCGGTTGTGATACCGCCGTTTATCATTGCCGAAGTGGTAAAAAAATATTCTATTCCTTCTTCAGCAAGAAATTCTTCTATTCCTTTTCGTTCGTATTCTTCGACGGAAGAAAGCACGGGATTTTTCCAACGATAATGCGGACGATACGCACATTCGGGAAGCCACATTCCTTTCGGTGTATCGTCAAAATATTGTTTGTAAAGTGAGATTGCGATGGAAATTTGTGCGCGGATATTTTCATCAAATCTTGCGAGCGGTAAATATAAATGTGTTGCTGCTGTTGTGATAAGTTCCAGAACTCCGGCATCGCGCAAACGTTTGAATTGTTTAAGGATATTTTTTTCGTAGCGGTGAAGAAATAGATGCTTGATGTTTGAGTAATGGTCAATCCAAAACTGTGCAGTTGCTTGTCGAACTTTTTCTCCAAGTTTCAAAAAATATCGTTCGTCAAGTCGCGCCGCAAGAATGCGCTGATTGAGATGAAGAACGAAATTCTCCTGAAAATGAGTGTGCGACAATTGTTCTGCAAGTACAGGCGATATACTGATTGTTGCTTTCGGATGATATCCTTCTTCGAGAAGTTCATCGAAATGTTGCAACAACGGAATATATGTTCCGGCAACGGCTTCGTGTATCCAATCCATTCCGTGAGGCCATGTTCCATGATACAGAACATACGGAAGATGCGCATGGAGAACTAAACAGAAATTACGGTGCAATGAAAAAAAAGTTTCGTGGTTACAAAAAAAGTACGAAGCGAAAAAGTGATGCTCGAGTTCGCTTTATAGTGTTGGTATTCCCCAATTCAAAGTTCAGATACTGAGTGTTCTAATGAATTTTTTCGTTGCTGGTTGGAGGCATAAAACCAAATCCTCCGCTTGGTCCTTCACCCTGAATTTTGATATCGCCGAAACGTTTTTCGTACTTGTCAATATTATCTCTCAATGCACTCATTAAAAATTTTGCGTGTTGTGGCGTCATTATTAAACGTGCGTGAACTTTTGCTTTCGGAACTCCGGGAAGTACGCGAGTAAAATCAATAATAAATTCTGCGGGCGAGTGTGTAATAATTGCGAGATTGGAATAAATTCCTTCTGCTTCTTTTTCTGAAAGTTCGATGTTAATTTGTTGTGGCTGATTTTGTTCGTTCATAATGTATTGATGTGAATGAATAGTTAATCATTTTATTTTTTCAGTGCATCCGCTTTGTCGTAAGCAACTTTTCCACGCTTATCGTTACCATCTGCGATAACGTATGCAGTTCCCAAATTTGTCCATGCTCCTGCATTGTTGGGATTTTTCGATGTGAAGATTTCAAAATATTCAATTGCTTTTCGTATTGTTGATTTAAATGTTGTGTCAAGTACCGCATCTGTTTTTTTGCTTTCACCAAATTTCTTTCGGGCTTCTTCTTGAAGTTTCATTCCGATTTTCAATGTTACTTCGCCTGCGGCAAGATATCCATCTTCCCATTCGGGGTCAATGCGAATAATTTCTGTAAATTGGTTTTGTGCTTCATCAAGTTTGTTTGCTTTCATCAACAAAAATCCGAAGTTCCAACGATATAATTTATGGTTTGGGTCTTTATTCACTGCATTTCCGTACGATTTCATTGCCGTTGCCGTATCTCCTGTTTCCAAATACGAAGTGATAAGAATATCATCATAGTATGCCTGCGATTCGTTGTCTTCTGTTTGCATGTTCCAATTTTTTACATCAGCAAGAATTTTGATCGTTTGAAAAAATTCATGATTTGCTTTTTCGTTTTCTGAGTTCGAACGTAATTTTGACGCTTCGGTAAAATGTTCGCGAGCAATATCGTAAGCAAGTCCAATATTTTTTTGCTTTGAAAGTGCGATATTCCACATTTGTAATGCGCTATCGCGTTTACCTATGGTGAGATATGTTGTTCCTAAATTTCTGTATGTAAGCATGCTATCGGGATTAATCAGAAGTGCATTTTGAAAACTTCTGATAGCAAGTTCCTTGTAAATGGAAACCGAATCTCCCGTTATTTGCAGCGAGCGATTTGAATATGCTGCGCCTTCATTTAAAACGTTTCCCCACGAGCCAAGTCGAAACTGTGCAATTTCTTTCGAATGAATAGTTCCAACTTCTGATGCATTTTGCAATGCCATAATCATTCCCGAATAATTCCGCAGTTCCCATTGAATTTTTCCAAGCATAAACCAAGCGTCTTCATTTTTTGGGTTGTTGTGTACTTCTTTTTCCAGCAATTCTTTTGCGTGTGTATAATTTTTTTGCTGAACTGCAAGTTTTGCTCCTTCCATTTCGGGTGAACCACACTGAAATCCTGTAAAAACAAGAATGGAGAACAGAATGATAAGAATGCTATTGATAAATGTAGAGAAACGCATATTGTAATTTTTTTTAAAAAAAAGCGGGACAAATATAGATAAGTTCAAAACGAGAAACAAAGGAATCCATTTTTAAACAGCGAATACAAATGACTTTACACGAATGAAACTTCGTATATTCTTGCCAAAATTTTTTGAAATGATTCACGTAGCAGTAGGAATAATTGAAAAGAGCGACAGGGTGTTGTTGTGTCAGCGAAAACGAAGTTCGCGTTATGCGTTGAAGTGGGAATTTCCCGGCGGAAAAATGAACGAGAATGAATTGCTTGAAGAATGTTTGAAACGAGAACTATTTGAAGAATTGAACGTTAAAGCAAACGTTGGCGAATGTTTGTTGAAGAAAAAAAATATTTATCCCGACGGGGGAGAGTTTGAAGTTTCGTATTTCCTGATAGATAATTTCACTGGGAAAATTCGCAATAAAATTTTTGAAAAAATACTGTGGATTAATATTGCCGAACTTCCTTCGCTTGATATGCTTGAAGGAAATAGGGAAATAGTACTTATGTTGATGGAGAAGCAATGATATGAGAATTGAGATATGAGATATGAGATGTGTGTTTTGTGTTTGTTGGTTAGCTCGTTTGCTCGTTAGTTAGTTTTACCAATGACGAATGACCAATTACCAATTACTATTTTCGAGTTACGAAGGCTTTATTTAAAGTCGAAGAAACCAATCCAACGACGATTAAATGACTTCGCAAAAATAAAACCAAGCGAATATTTTTACGAACTTGCCTATTGCTTACTCACGCCGCAAACAAAAGCTGAAAGTGCTGATAAAGCAATTCGTGTGTTGAAAGAAAAAGATTTTCAACACGAGGATTTCCCACTCGAAGATATATTACGAAGCAAAGAGTTTTATATTCGTTTTCACAATACAAAAGCAAAACACTTGCGAGCACTGAAAGAAGACTTTGCGAATCATTTTTCTGAAATTTCAAAAGAGAAATCACCGTACGAATTGCGAGAATATTTAGTGAAGAATGTTTTAGGAATGGGATACAAAGAATCATCGCATTTTCTTCGCAACATCGGCAAACGCGAATTGGCAATTATTGATAGACATATTTTGAAAGGGTTGTTGCGTTGCGGAGTTTTGCAATCGCTACCAAAAACACTTTCGAGAAAAACATATTTGGAAATTGAACAACAGTTTCTCGCGTTTTCCAAAAAAGTAAAAATCTCGATGGACGAACTCGATTTACTTTTTTGGAGTATGGTAACGGGGGAAATACTCAAGTGAAAATAGTCTGTAGTTTGAAATTGGAAAAAGAAAAGAATAAATTTTGCCAGCAATTATGAACGGAATAGTTTTCAACGAACAAATCAAACAAGAAATTGTTTCGCGCTTGACGAGTAATTTCAAAGTGAAGGATATTATTCTTTTCGGAAGTTATGCTTGGGGAACGCCGCATGAAGATAGCGATATTGATTTGGTGGTTGTGTTAGATGAGCAAGGAATGGCGCAAAGTTACAAGGAATACTGCGACCGAAGAATAAATGTATCTCGAACAATAATAGATATTCGCTCGAAAATTCCGATGGATTTGTTGGTGTATTCAAAAGACGAATGGAGCAAACTTGTTGATGTGGATAGTTACTTTATTCGGGAAATTAACAACAATGGTGTTCGACTCGTATGAAAACAAAAACAACAGAATGGATTGAATTTGCTCAGCGCGATATTTCATTAGCAGAGGACATCATGCAAGAGGAGTATTATGCGAACATAGTTCTTTTTCATTGCCAGCAAGCCATTGAAAAAATATTGAAAGCCACGTTAGAAGAACATTCCTTGACCATTCCGAAGATTCATAATGTCTTAACACTCTTTGATGTATTGCCAGGAGAAGTAAAAACAAGACTACCACTTACCCGAGAAGAATTTCTTCCGATTGAAGACATTTATATTGATATGCGTTATCCTTCACAGCACGGAATTTTACCTTCGGGTTTCCCTACGAAAGAACAAGCGAAGGAAATTTTTGTGATTGCGAAAAGTATTTTTGATAAAGTGTTGGCAGTGTTGAAATGAGTAATTGGAAAAATTATTATGCCACTCCTACGGAGTTGAAATGATATTATGCCACTCCTACGGAGTTGAAAACGATTTCCGAGTATGATTTTTATAAACATAACACTCCTAACGGAGTTTGATAATCCCGTAGGGATGATATGTTTATAGAAAGTGAAGTGTCAAAAAATTTAAACTCCGTAGGAGTGAAATAGAAATTGAAAAACTTTATCGTTTGAAACAACCTTAGTAGAAAATAGCGACTACAACCATTTTAACCTTATCACTTTATTTGCAATGGATAATATAAGGTGATAAGGTTAGAGCGATTGGAAATACATTTTGCTATTAAGGTTTATAAAAATATTTTATGAAACTACAAACATACATACTTGCTTTTCTCCTCCTTGCTCCGTTCTCTCTGCTCCACGCGC
>VGWC01000031.1 GCA_016873775.1 Ignavibacteria bacterium
GAGTACGGTACAGATTAAAACTGACTTTAGTCAAAAACAAATTGTTATTGTTCGGCTAAAGCCATAAACAATAGAAATTTTAACCACGAACTAAAGTTCGTGGCAATTTTAATTCACACAACGGGTTTTTCTCATAATAATGTACTCAAGCATTGCTTTCAAGTTTTCTGCACTCTTCTGCTGTCGTGAGAAAAAGTAAAACAGTGCCTTTTTCCATCAATGATTCGGCAGAAGGTTTATAAATGATAGCGTTGCCTTTTTTGATAGCGAGGAGAATGGTATTGGGAAAGTTTTGCAATTGGAGTGCAGAGATATTTTTGCCGGACAGTTTTTCCGTAATATGCATTTCCTCGATATGTAATCCGCTTTCGTCATCTTTTAAAAGTGAATCAAAGAATGCAACGGTGTTCGGACGAATCATCTCAGTGAGCATACGGAAACCTCCCATGTGTGCGGGAAGAGTTGTAGCATCAGCGCCGGCTTTTTGCATTTTTTCCCGATGGCTTGGTTCGTTGCAACGCACAACTACACGCACTTTCGGATTGAGATGTTTTGCCGTTAAACAAATTACTAAATTTCTGTTGTCATCTTCTGTAGCCGCAAAAAGACCTTTGGCGCGATGAATTCCTGCTTCAACTAATACGTCTTCATCGGTTGCATCGCCGTTGACGTAAATTTGATTGGGAAACATTGATGTGACGAGGTCAATTTTTTTTTTCGTTAACATCCACAACAAGATTTGGGCGTTTTGCGAAATGTAATTGTTTCACTATGTGTGTGCCGACTCTTCCAAGTCCGCAAATGATAAAGTGGTCTTCAATTTTTCGAACAAGTTTTTCCATTTTTCGTTTTGTAAAAGTTTCTTGTAAATCGCCTTCAACGACGATGGCGGTGAACATCGAAACGCTGTACGTGAGTGTTCCGATTCCGAACAATGCAATAAAAATCGTAAATAATCTTCCCGCAGGATTATTGGATAAATCAATAATTTCACCGTAGCCAATAGTTGCAACGGTAATGAATGTCATATAAAAACAATCAACGAGCGAATGTTGTCTTCCGGTGAGTTGGTAATAACCAAATGTTCCGATGAGGAGTAACAGCACAAGAGCAATACCGCCGCCGAGTAATCGTTTGTATTTACGCGGGAAAGTTGTTTTCATTCGAAAATAAAATACGGCAAAAATATAGGAAATGTATTTGTTGCGGGAGAATAGTTTTAAAATATTTCAAGTGAAATTATTTGAACAATAAATAAATCGAGGATACAACAATTTTAATTTTGTATTTGTTTTCTTTATTCGTTTACAAACTCTTAAGATTTGCACTGAAATATATTTGAACAACCGAAAAAATCATAGAGAATATTTTTAATCCATGTTTTCGGTATGTTTCATACGTGATACTCCATCGAAATCAGTGAGAAAGAATTTTTTCCGAGGTTTCATTTGCAAGTTTTTGCCCATATCTTTTTCGATTAGTATATTCAAGCCGTCTTTTCAACTATTTTGTAAATTTATTCGAGAAAAAACATGTCTGATATTTCACTTGATGCATTGGGAATGGTAGAAACCAAAGGATTAGTCGGTTCGATAGAAGCCGCTGACGCAATGGTAAAAGCCGCAAAAGTTACTCTCATTGGTAAAGAACAAATCGGAGGCGGTTATGTAACCGTGATGGTTCGCGGCGATGTAGGCGCAGTTAAAGCCGCTACAGATGCAGGAGCCGCCGCTGCGCAACGTGTTGGTGAACTTGTTTCAGTTCACGTCATTCCGCGTCCTCATAGCGATGTGGAATTGATACTTCCGAAGCGACCTGCGGCGAAGTAAATTCTTCTCACCATTGTTTGTTAATGGAAATACTAAGTTTCGATACTTGTAATTTTCCAATAGCAAATAACAATAAATAAACAACCAGTATGTCAGAACTCGCGCTTGGGCTTGTTGAAACCCGTGGACTTGTTGCAGCGATTGAAGCCGCTGACGCAATGACTAAAGCCGCAGAGGTTACACTTGTTGGGAAAGACAAAGCAGATGCTGGACTCATTACTATCAAAATTGTTGGTGATGTTGCGGCAGTTCGTTCCGCTGTTGATGCAGGAAGCGCAGCAGCGGCGAGAGTTGGACAATTAGTTTCTTCTCACGTCATTCCGCGACCATCTGAAAATATGAGTACGTTGATTTATCACCAACCTACTTCGTTTGTTTTTGAAAAGAACGAAAGAATAGAACATCATCATTTTTCTTACTTGGATGTAGCAAACAAAGAACATTTTCTTTCGCAACTTGAAGAAATGACTGTCCACGAATTACGAAAATATACGCGCACACTTGAAGGACTTTCCATTTCCGGCAGAGTAATTTCTATTTCTCATCGCGAGGAACTTGTTAAAGAAATACTTCGGATAACATTTCCATAAAAGAATGTACTCAGAAAAAATTCATTGCACTTCTGCGATTCTTCAATCAGTTCATTCCCAATCATAATCTAAAACCGAAAACCGAAATCTTACATATTCAATGCGACTATCGGTGAACATTGACCATATTGCAACATTGCGAAATGCGCGAGGAGGAAAAGAACCGGATCCCGTTACAGCCGCACACATTGCAGAACTTGCTGGTGCAGAAGGAATCGTGTGCCATCTTCGCGAAGACAGAAGACACATTCGCGATGACGATGTTAAGGTATTACGCGCAACAGTCAAAACAAAACTCGATCTAGAAATGTCCGTAGCCGAAGAGATTATTACGTTTGCAGAATTTATCGTTCCCGAAATTGCGACATTTGTTCCCGAACACAGGCAAGAACTAACAACCGAAGGTGGATTAGATGTTCTACGAAACAAAAAGCGAATCAAAAATGCAATTCACAGAATGCACGAAAAAGGAATTGCCGTTAGTTTGTTTGTTGACCCGATTCACGAGCAGATAGAATTGTCAAAAGAACTTGGCGCAGAAATGATTGAACTGCATACCGGTGATTTCGCAAATGCGTTTACAGCATCAAAACGCGTCTATCATTTACAACGACTTCAAAACGCCGCATCATTCGCTCATTCCCTTGGTTTAATTGTCAATGCTGGACATGGATTGAATTACACCAATATTTTTCCTTTCTTGAAAATCAAGGATATTGAGGAAATAAGTATCGGTCACGCAATTATTGCACGCGCAGCATTTGTTGGTCTTTACGAGGCAGTTCACGAAATGGCAACCATTGTGCATCGAATCTCATAACGATTTTTTTTATTCACACACATCTTTATTTTTTTAAAAATGACAAAAACAGCATCATCACTAAAACGTACAAACAAAACAATCTTAGAACTTTCAAAAAAAAATAATGTTTCATTTGTGCAACTGCAATTCACGGACTTAAACGGAATCCTCAAAGGAATTACGATTCCTATTACGAAACTGCACGACGTTCTCGAAGACGGAATGTGGTTCGACGGTTCTTCCATCGAAGGGTTTACGCGTATTTTTGAAAGTGATATGTATTTGAAATTAGACGTGGATACATTCGCCGTGATCCCTTGGACGAAAAATAATTTGCAGGGTGTTGTTGCGCGATTTATGTGTGATGTATTTATGCCCGATGGAACACCCTTTGAAGGAGACCCGCGATTCATTTTAAAAAAACAATTGGAACGCGCAAGGAAACTAGGATTCGTATATAATGTTGGACCGGAACTGGAATTTTTTCTGTTCAGAAAAGAAAACGGAAAACTGCTCCCGCTTCCGCACGATACTGCAAGTTACTTTGACCAGACAACAGATTTAGCGCAGGAAATTCGTCAAGAAATGACGATGATGCTGCACGGTTTCGGTATTGATGTTGAAGCACTTCATCACGAAGTTGCAGTTGGTCAACACGAAATTGATTTCCGTTACGGCGATGCATTGAAAATTGCCGACCAAGCAACAACGCTGAAATATGCATTGAAATATGTTGCCTCGCATCATAATCTTCACGCAACGTTTATGCCAAAACCTATTACCGGAATCAACGGTTCGGGAATGCACGTGCATCAAAGTTTATTTTCACTTGACGGAAAAAATCTCTTCTTCGATAAGAAAGACGATTACCATTTATCGTCGCTTGCAAAATCGTTTGTTCAAGGACAATTACTTCATATTAAAGCGATGAATGCAATATTAAATCCCACTATCAACTCATACAAGCGATTAGTTGTTGGTTATGAAGCGCCCGTGTATATTGCGTGGGGTCAACGAAATCGTTCTGCTTTAATTCGTATTCCTCGTTATACTCCCGGTCGCGAAAAAGCAGTGCGCGCAGAATTGCGTTGTCCCGATCCTACGGCGAATCCATATCTCGCATTTGCTGTTATGCTCGCTGCAGGTCTTGATGGTATAGAAAAGAAAATGATTCCGCCTTCGCCTGTTGAAGAAAATATTTATGAGTTCACGAATGAAGAAGCAGAAAAAAGAAACATCGGGGTGCTTTCGCGCGATTTACTGGAATCGTTGGATAATTTGGAGCGCGATTCGGTAATTCGCGAAACGCTTGGCGAATTTACGTACAATCGTTTTCGTAATTTAAAACTGCACGAATGGGATGAATACCGAATGAACGTAACGCCGTGGGAGATTGATAAATATTTAGAAATTTATTAACTTGCTTTATGCAAATACAACTTTGTGAGAAAAATTCCAAAGCCCAAAGAACCAATGCCAATATAAAATTCAAAAACCCACTAAGCAATTATCAATACAAGCCATTACTTTAGTAATTACCGCTTGAATGCAAAATGAAAGTAGGCCGCTCTTCGGTTTACTTTTATGAAAAAACAATGTAACTTTCACGCGAAAACTTTTTCTAATAAGTCTTATGCGAATGAAAAAAATATATTTACTCTCGCTCATTGCTGCAATGGCAGGTGTTGCTTATGTCAATTTTCAAAATGCACCAACACTCGTACCAACAATAAAACTTAGTCAATCTTCTATATACTAATAACTATGGCTATCTACTTAATAATAAGTAGATAGCCAATTTCGATTTTTACAATGAACATACTTATTTTTCTCTGCCTCTTTTTTCTTCATTCCAGAATGTTTTCTCAAACACCCGATGAGCCAATTCTATTAAATGGCTTTCCTATCATCCTTGATTCTGGTTTTTTCGGTTCAGGTGGGCTGCGAGCTCCATTAACTGCCGATTTTAATCGCGATGGTTATCCAGAAATTGTTATTGCAACAAGATTTCCTCCGCCTGCCAAAAATAAAATTCATATCATTAAATATGACGGAACATATCTTGACGGTTGGCCGAAATCTTTTTCCAGTGATGTTTCCGTTGCAATTGCTGCGGGGGATGTGGATGGAAACGGAACAATGGAACTTTGCGGAATAGGCGATTCGCTTTATGTTTTCAATACAGATGGCATCATAATGCCGGGATTTCCTGTTTCTGTCAATGATACAATGTATCCTCACGCAAATCGAATCAAGTAAAATGTTGGTATTTCAGGCAAATGGTATGTTATTAAAACAATGGAAACTACGCGATGCTGTTTCCACCAGTGTAGTGCTTGCTGATTTGACAAGAGATAATATACCAGAAGTTATAACTCGTGTTTGGTATCCAAGCGGACTGCTTGTTTCTTCTTTGGATGGATTTACAATTCCCACACAGATAATGCATGGAAATTTTCCTATCGTTGCAAAACTTACGCAAGAACATTCTATGAATATACTATCCAATTCAAATACTGCTCTGAATGATTCGGGATTTATTTACGCATACAATAGTGACGGAAGTTCTCTTTCGTGGTCTCCTTTACGTGTGCCTGGATTCCCTATGGGTAAAAATATTTTTGCTGATGTAAACAGAGATGGGAAGATAGAATTAATAACGGTTACAGAACAGGGAATCAATCCTGCAATTGTATATTTGTATGCGTGGACATTTCCTTATTCATCTTCTTCGCAAGAAAATTTACAATGGCCAATGTTTCAACACGACCGTTATCGCACATCGCAATATGGTTTTGTTCCTCCTGATGAATTGGTAAGTGTTCCTGAATTTCAAAACAATTTTTCACAATTTTCTCTTGCACAGAATTATCCGAATCCGTTCAATCCGACGACAACGATTCGATTTGAAATTCCCGTAGGGGCAATTCATGAATTGCCCCTACAAACAACGTTGAAAATTTACAACATTCTTGGACAAGAAGTAGCAACGCTTTTGAATAATGAAGAAATGGAAATCGGAGAACACGAAATTACTTTTGATGCAAGTGGATTAACAAGCGGCGTGTATTTTTATCGGTTGCAAGTTTCGCAAGATGGAATCTTGCGTTACAGTGAAACAAGGAAACTTTTGCTAATAAAATAAAATTGTAATTGACAATTATATAGCTTAAAGGCATCGTTACTGCAAAGAAGGAGCGATGCCTTTTTTTGTTATTAAAAATTTTCAAATACGTTTTTCCTCTTTACAAATTTTTCTATATTTCGCCTCCAAAATTAAGACTATTATAGTCTGATTTTTATTGTAACTATAAATTTGCATTAGTTTCACTTCTTTTATGGAAACAAATCAAGAAATGAAAGTTTCGGAAACTTCTGATGTTACTCCGAAACAATCATCTTCGCAACCGACAATTCGGAAACCAAAACAAGACCGTCCGCCGGATGATGACCGCGGAACGTGGAAATTAAATCGCAGAAATTTTCTTTCACTTTCCGGTTGGATTGCGTTTTTTATTTTTTTATTCACTTCCACACTTGGCGCATTACGTTTTATGTTCCCCCGAGTAACCTACGAACCGCCATCAACATTTAAAGCAGGTTATCCCGAAGATTACATTATCGGTGAAGTCAGTGAAAAATATAAAGACCAATATCGCGTATGGATAATTCGTAATGCAGAAGGATTTATTGCACTTTCTGCAATATGTACGCATTTGGGATGCACACCTCGTTATCTCGCGTCGGAAAATAAATTCAAATGTCCTTGTCACGGAAGCGGATTTCGCAGCGACCCTGATTTCGGAATAAATTTTGAAGGTCCCGCGCCTCGCCCGCTCGAACGATTAAAAATTTCTCTCGCTGAGGATGGACAAATACTTGTGGACAGAAATATCAAGTTCCGATACGAGTTGGGAGATTGGACCAAACCGGAAGCATTGTTGAAGCGAGGATAATTCAGTCTATTTTTTTATTGAATAGTATTTATGGGAAAATTAAAAGAGAAATTTCAGCAAACTGAAGTTTACAAATCCATTTTTCGACATTCGTATCAAGATACTTCGCGTAACCGCGCATTGCAAATTCTTGATAATGTCTTTTTGCATTTGCATCCTGTACGAATTTCAAGACATGCAACTAATGTCGGTTATACGTGGGGAATGGGAGGAATTACGTTTCTCCTTTTTCTTGTGCTTACAATTACCGGCGTAATTCTGATGTTCTATTATCGCCCCGCCGCTGAATATGCGTACGAGGATATGAAATATCTGATGAACGATGTTCCGTTTGGTCCGTTGATGCGCAATATGCACCGTTGGGGAGCGCACGCAATGGTTATTACCGTTATGCTGCATATGTTCCGTGTGTTTCTCACCGGTTCGTATAAACCTCCGCGTCAATTCAATTGGGGCGTTGGTGTAATTTTACTTGTACTAACGTTTCTTCTTTCATTTACGGGATATTTGCTTCCGTGGGACCAACTTGCAATTTGGGCAGTAACCGTAGGAACAAATATGGCGCGTGCAACTCCGTTACTTGGTCACGAAGGTCCATTTGGTCCGGAACTTGGTATGCAAATTAATAATGACATTCGTTTTATTCTTCTTGGAGGTACACAAGTTGGACCTCCAACATTACTAAGGTTCTATGTAGGACATTGTATTTTTTTGCCAATCGTTGCCGCAATTTTTATGGCTGTACATTTTTGGCGCATTCGAAAAGATGGCGGTATTTCTGGACCTGATACTACGAAGAAAGAGTTTTAGTCATTTTACATTTTGACATTGAATATTTTATATTGAAAACAAGTATTCCTTCTCAATGTTCAATGTTAAATATAAAATGTAAATTCATTTCAAATAGAAAATAAATTTTAGTTCAAGAAAACACCTATGGAAAATTTTTGGCTCATCGTTTCAAAGCCCGATAACGTTCCGATTATTATTCTTTTGCTTACTGTCGTTGGATATACGTGGTATTCATTTTCAAAAATGAGGCGCAATGATCAACAGGAAATTACCGAAGAAGCAAAATTGAGCGATAAAATTCAGGTTTGGCCAAATTTGGTCAAAGTAGAATTTATTACAACCATTGTTATTATGGTACTTCTGATGTTTTGGTCAATCTTTATTGATGCGCCTCTTGAAGAACCCGCAAATCCGACACTGACGCCGAATCCATCAAAAGCACCATGGTATTTTCTCGGTTTGCAGGAAATGCTCGTCTATTTTGATCCGTGGATTGCGGGAGTAATTCTTCCAACGCTTATTATCATAGGTTTGATTGTTATTCCGTACATTGACAACAACGAAAAAGGAAATGGATATTATACGTTCAAAGAAAGAAAATTTGCAATAATTATTTTCAATTTCGGTTTTATTATTCTCTGGGTTGCATTGATTATTCTCGGAACATTTCTTCGCGGTCCTGGTTGGAATTTCTTCTGGCCTTGGGAATATTGGGATACGCACCTCGTTGTTGCGTTGACCAATATTGATTTATCCGAAGTATTCGGAATTCATACATACGATGCAGACGGGAATTTATCGCTTGCGGCAACGGCTTTCGGCGCGATTGTTGTTCACGGTTATTTTTTTCTTGGCGTGATGTATTATCGCTGGAAAAAACATACCGAGGTTATTCAGAATTTAGGTTTGCTTCGGTACAGTATTCTCGCTTTTCTGTTTTTATCAATGATGGCGCTTCCAATTAAAATGATTCTGCGGCTTTCGTTGAACATTAAGTATGTTTGGGTAACTCCTTGGTTTAATATTTAGTTTTTTTTTAACTCATTATTTATCACTTGCATTATGAAACAATATTTACTTTCTGTTTTCTTTTTCATATTGATATTTATTGTTATACATCAGGCGAAGAGCATTACAGCGGATTCGCTTCGGACAAACGAAACCACAAAACTTCCGGATTACACAATGGACGCAATTAGTTGTAACTGCTGAACGTATGGAAAACAAACTTGCCAATACAACGTCGTCGTCTTCTTTGCTTCTTGCAAATGATATACAGCAAATTCCTACCAATAAATTTTCCGATGTTTTCAATGCGGTTCCTGGATTTTTAATTTTCAAAAAAGATGGAATGGGACGCGATGCAATAGTTTCCACGCGCGGATTTTACGGCGGCGGAGAAGCGGAATATATTCTTGTGTTTAAAAATGGTGTTCGCATCAATGATTTGGAAACAGGTCTTGTCGATTGGAATACGATTTCTCCCGATGAAATCAATAAAATTGAAATCGTTCGCGGTCCTACTTCTGCATTGTACGGCGACATTGCCGCGAGTGGAATTGTGAATATTGTTACGAATATTCATTCCGATGCAACAAGCAACGCCAATGTGTCTATCGGAAGTTTTGGAAATAAAAATTTTGGTATTCAAACAAACGGCGCGCTGCAGAATAATCCGTTTCATTTATATTTTAGAAATGCGCAATCGGGAGGTTTCAGAAAACATAATGAATATACAGGAACCTCATCGGGCGCAGAATTGAATACTCCGCTTTCAGAAAATTCAAAACTGATATGGTCGTTTTCCCATCGCTCGATTGATTACGATGACGCGGGTCCGTTAACACAAGAAGAAATGGATAACGATAGAGAATCTGCAAACGCTTATTTTCTTTCCGATGGTAGAAATGAAAAACGATTGAACGGAAGCGTAACGTATTCCAATGAAATTTCTTCCGCGGTAGATGTAAAAACACATATCTATTTTCAAAACAGAACAGCCGATATTGTTCGAACGATTCCATTTACATATTCGATGCCGTTTGTTGATACGAAACAACGAAATGTAACAAGTTCAGTTTTTGGCGGCGATGTTTCTGCAATGTTTGAACAGGAAATCGGAACGATACAGAACAAACTTATTGCAGGTGGAGAAATAGAACGCGGTGAATTGCAAAGCAGATATTTTGATTTCAAAAGAGAAACAAACACGAAAGGAGTTCAACGTACAAAAGGGAAAGGAAACAGAACGCATTTTGGAATATATGCGCACGATGAACTTTCTTTTTCTTCTTCATTAAAAATGAATGTCGGTTTTCGTTTCGATAATTTTTCCGACAAATATGAAGTTCTTTCGCAATCAACAACGAACAGCGCATATAGTCCGAAAATCGGTTTGAATTATTTGTACGCAAACGTTACGGAAAACGGAGTGCATGCGTATTCGGGAAACGTGTACATCAATGCTTCACGCGCATTCAAAGTACCAACACTTGACCAACTTTTCGATGAACGTCCATATCCGAATCCGAATCCCTTCGGACCTTCAAGCGTTACTATTTCTAATTTGAATCTCAAGCCGCAATACGGATGGAATTATGAAATCGGATTGTATCAACGCGGAAAAATTGTTGATAATGTTTTATACGGCGAATTGCATACGTCTGCGTATCAACAACAAATGAAAGACGAAATTGATTATGATGCGGCTAAATTTAAGTACGACAATATTTCTCAAACAAAACATTTCGGTATCGAAAACGGATTGAAACTTCATTGGTTGCCGAATGTCGTTACCTTTGCAAATTATACTTATACTTCTGTTACATTTGACGGAGGAACGAATTCCGGAAAACAATTACGCTCTATTCCGAAACATACGGCTTCAGCAGGAATTACGTACAAACATTTGAGTAATATTGCAGGAACATTGACGTGGAATTATTTTGGCAAGCGGTACATAGATGATGGCAATACGATTTCCCTTGCTTCGTCCAATGAAATCAACGTGCGGCTTTCGTACACACAAAAAATTTATCGCTTATATATTGACGTAGATAATATGTTCAACGCAACATACAGCGACCTTGCATTTCAATTACCTGCAGACCAAACGACTGTTTTTTATCCTCACGCTCCGCGGGAAATTCGCGTAGGAATTGAAACAACGTTTGATACGCCGTGGTTTTCCTTCTAATCGTTTCTTCAACAATAAACAAGAGCATCCGTGTTTTCCTTTTTCAAAAAACGATACAATACACCTATTGAAGTTCGCAATTACAGCACCGTGTATTTTGTTCTTTCTACAATATTATTTCTCGGAACAATGTGGTCTGTTGTTGACGAAGTTACCGTTCGGCGTCCGTGGAAAGAATATCAAAATGAATACCGAAGAGTAGCGGTTCAACGATTTACGCAATTGCGTGATGATGCGATTGCCGCGTTCGATTCTGTTGGATATGTTGAAGCGTTTGCGTCTTTTCGGGAAACAGAAAAAAAACTTCAATCGAGAGAATATATAAATGCCGTACAGAGTTTTGCACTCATCAAAGATTCTTTGGTTGATGCAAGCAGAAATTTTACGTTTGCAAAAAGTGTAGCGGATGAAGCGTATTACTTTTATCAACGTGCAAAGAAAGAAGGACCGAATTTTGAAAAAGAGGAAAAACATTTGCGCGAACTCGAACGGGAAATGGCAATGCTCGGCGAAATTACGTCGCGAATGGAACGACAAAAAGATGCGCTGAGAAAATTTATTGCCGTCGTGGATTTGGAAGTAAAATCTGCGCAGGCAAAGTATGAATCGTTTTTCGCAGACATCAATACGTGGAATGACAAAATTGAACGGGCGAACGATGCACCGCTTGAAATCAAACAAGTAATTCTAAACGATTTTGAACGAACTAATTTCGGAACAATAAAAGCGCGCATAGACCGATGTCAAACGTGTCATCTCGGATGGCGCGAATATGAAGCGTTCAATGATGCACCACAACCATTCACCGCGCATCCATTTCCCGAATTGCTGGAAAAACATAATCCGGAAAATGTTGGATGCACCTCGTGTCATAACGGACAAGGTCCTGCTTTGGAAACTGGATTTGCACACAGTAGGCATGGCGACCCGAACGGCGATCACTATTGGGAAAAATCCTTACTGCACGGGAAAGAAACGTATGCATCATGTAATTCCTGCCATTCAACTCAACTGCAACTAAAGAACGCAGAATATTTTAACAAAGGACGCCAATTGATTTTAGAAGCGGGATGTTTCGGTTGCCACGAAATAAAAACGTACGCCGATGTTCCGAAAATTGGTCCCGAACTCAATCAACTTTCTGCGAAAACAACTCCCGAATGGTTATTTCGTTGGGTGCGAAATCCAAAAGATTTCAATCCGCATACTCGAATGCCGAATTTTCAATTTGGAAATGACTCCGCAGAAGCAATTGCGGCGTTTCTTTGGGATTTATCGAAAAATGTAGCGTTGCCAAATACTCAAAACGTTTTTGGTGGAAATATGGAACGCGGAAAACAACTCGTTGACGAAGTTGGATGCAAAGGTTGTCACGTGATTGACGGTGATGAACGTGTTCGGAATCTTCGAGGAAAAAGTTATGACATCGCTCCTGAATTATCTCGCATCGGAAGTAAAACAACTCCACAATGGCTCTATGAATGGATTCGGAATCCGAAACAATTTCGTGCCGATGCGCAAATGCCGAACCTGCGTTTAACGGAACAAGAAGCAAAAGATATTGTTGCGTACTTACAAACTCTGAATGACAAGAGACAGTTTGAGTTTCGTCAACTGGATTTAACTTCGAAAGAAAAAATAACATTCGGAGAAAAACTTGTACGCGAATATGGTTGTCACGGATGTCACGATATTCGCGGAATGGAAAAAGAGGGGCGTGTTTCCGTTTCGCTTTCCAACTTTGGAAGAAAACGCGTTGACGAACTTGATTTCGGCGACACAAAATTTACTCATCACGAGCAAACGTGGGATTTATGGGTAGAAGGAAAATTGAACAATGCGCGAATGTACACGACCGAACGCATCATTTCCAAAATGCCCGTATTTACGTTTGCCGATTCTGAAATTGTTATGATTCGTTCGCAATTGCGCGGCTTTGTTAAGGATACAGCAGAGGCGCAATATCAGGAAACGAACAATGCGCGCATTCAAGCACTGCAAGCGGGAAGAAAACTTACCACAAAATTAAATTGTATTGGTTGTCATACGTTAGAAGAACAAGGAGGTTATGTCAAAGCGCTGTTTGAAGACGAAGGAATGGCTCCTCCGCCGATTACGGGTGAAGGTGCAAAAGTTCAGGAAATGTGGCTCCATAATTTTTTAAATAAACCATCGCCGATTCGTCCTTGGCTAAAACTCCGTATGCCAACGTTTGAATTTTCGGGAGCGGAAATAAATACGATAACGAAATATTTTCTTGCGCTTTCCAAAAAAGAACTTGAAGTGCGCGATTATGCATCTCTGCAACCATCGCAAGAATTGCTTTCTGCCGGGAAAAATTTATTCGATGATAATCAGTGTTTGAGTTGCCATACAACAAGTTCAACCATTCCGGAAGGAAAATCACCGGGAGACCTTGCGCCAAATCTTGCACTTGCGCACGAACGATTGAAGCCAGAATGGATTATTGACTGGTTAAAAAATCCCGAAGCGATTCAGCCGGGAACTCGTATGCCGCAATTTTTTCCGTTTGATGAAAAAGGAAATCCTTCGGCTATTTATACGGAATATTTGGATGGAGATGCGCATAAACAAATGATAGCAATCCGCGATTACTTATGGAATTTGGGAAAACAATTACCGTAATTCTTCAACTGTAAAAATTCAAAACCCGATTTCAAAAAAATGGAATCGGGTTTTTTGTTACCAAATACTTCAAACGTATATTCTTCCACAATTTTTTCAAAATCATAACCAGTAATAAAATACTATGAACATCGCAATTCTCGGAACAGGAATAGTGGGAAACGCAATCGGAACAAAACTTATTCAACTTGGACACAGCGTACGAACGTGTTCACGCACGGTTATGAATGAAAAAGCGAGCGCGTGGGTGAAAGCAAACGCGAAAGTGTTGGAAATTTTACAAACGTGGTTTGGTTGGAAATCCGTGATTGATTTGGGAGATATTACCAATGCCCGCGCTCTTGAAATGCTCTTGCCGATGTGGATTCGCTTGTATGGAAAATTTCAATCACCGAATTTTAATTTTAGGGTGGTGAGATAATGAAAAAGAATTTTGCAAATAAAAATTTACACGGTGCGAAGTCATCTAAAAAAGATGAATTCTACACTCAACTATCCGACATTGAAAAAGAACTCTGGCATTACAGAGAACATTTCAAAGGCAAGACGGTTCTTTGTAATTGCGATGACCCTCGTGTAAGTAATTTCTTCCATTTTTTTTCCTACAATTTTGAGCAGTTAAAACTTAAAAAACTTATTGCCACCTGTTACAAAAATCCTAATACCGAATTGTTCAGCGACAACAAATCTGAAAGGGCGATTTATTTGGAATACACAGGCGATAAAAACAAAAATAATATTCCTGATAAGGCAGAAATTGGAATCAAGCATTTAAAAGGCGATGGAGATTTTCGCAGCAAGGAATGTATTGAACTTTTAAAAGAAGCCGACATTGTTGTAACCAATCCGCCCTTTTCTTTATTCCGGGAATATGTTGCACAGTTAATTGAATACAAAAAGAAATTTGTAATCATCGGAAGTTACAATGCTATAACCTACAAGGAAATTTTTAAACTGATTAAAGAAAATAAAATTTGGTTAGGATATGGTTTCAGCAATGGGAACGCTTATTTTGAGATTCCTTCTCATTTAATTAAAAATTTCGCTAAAGGTGTTTATGATCCTGTAACACGGCTTGTTAAATTCCGCAATGTTACTTGGTTTACAAATCTTGACATTAAAAAGCGTCACGAAAATTTAATCCTTTACAAAACATACAACAAAAAAGAATTTCCGACTTATGACAACTATGATGCAATAAATGTAGATAAGACAAAAGATATTCCTAAGGATTATTCGGGTGTGATGGGTGTTCCGATTACTTTTATGGATAAATATAATCCGGAGCAGTTTGAAATTATAAAATTTAGGAAAGGTGATGATGATAAAGATTTATCCATAAATGGTAAGTATCCCTATTTTAGAATTTTAATCAAAAAAAAGTAAAATGAAAATAGAACTGAAAGAAATTACTGTTCGTGAATTAGCAGACGGTTACAGGGATAACGCTGAAGGCGGTGTTGTCGGCTTCGGAGGCAAATTGGATATTCGCCCGCCCTACCAAAGAGAATTTATTTACAAAGACAAACAGCGTGATGCCGTAATCAATACCGTTACAAAAGATTTTCCTCTCAATGTAATGTATTGGGCAGTTCGTGAAGACGGAAACTATGAAGTGATAGACGGGCAACAAAGAACAATTTCACTTTGTCAATATGTAAAAGGAGTGTATTCAATAGACGGATTGGCTTTTCATAATCTCCAAAAAGATAAGCAAGAACAAATTTTAAATTACCGTTTAATGATTTATCATTGTTCGGGAAAAGACAGTGAAAAATTAGAATGGTTCAGGACAATAAATATTGCAGGCGAAAAATTGACCGACCAGGAATTGCGAAATGCTGTTTATGCGGGTTCGTGGGTTTCCGATGCAAAAAGATATTTCAGTAAGAATGGTTGTGTGGCTTTTAATATTGCACACAATTATCTGAATGGCACTGCAAACCGTCAGGAATATTTAGAAACGGTAATTGATTGGATTAAAAAAAAGGAAGAAACCATAGAAGAATATATGTCCCGGCATCAGCACGACAAGGATGCGCAACCTTTATGGAACTACTTTGAAGGCGTGATTAATTGGCTCAATTCGGTTTTTACAAACTATCGTAAGGAAATGAAAGGAGTTCCATTCGGAATTCTTTACAACGAGTTCAAGAATAAAAAACTTGATACGAAAAAAATAGAAAAGGAAATTGCAAAATTGATGGAGGACGAAGATGTAACAAACAAAAAAGGAATTTATTCCTATGTGCTGAATGGAAAAGAAAAGTTTCTGAACATTCGTTCATTTAATGACAAACAAAAAAGAGAAGCTTATGAAAGACAAAAAACTGTTTGCCCTGTTTGCAAAAAGAAATATAAGATAGAAGAAATGGAAGCCGACCACATTACCCCTTGGCACGAAGGCGGAAAAACAGAAGCAAAAAATTGTCAGCTCCTTTGCAAAGAAGATAACAGGAGAAAATCGGGGAAGTGAAATGGACAAAAGATGAGTAAGAAGAAAAACATAACACCGAACGAAAGTTTCAATGAAGTGCTGCTTTACACAACGCCCAACGGCAATTTAAAAGTAGAAATCTATTTACAGAATGAAACCATTTGGCTTACGCAACAAAAAATTGCCGAGTTGTTTGGCGTAGAAAGGAGTGTTGTAACCAAGCATCTTTTAAATATCTATTCAGAAGGCGAATTGAATAAAGAAGCAACTTGTGCAAAAATTGCACAAGTTCAAACGGAAGGAAACCGTGGTTCAGTATGTTCAAAAATTGCACATACCACTTAACCGCAATAAAAACTACTCTTTCGCAATCTTTTCAATCAACAGCGAAATCAGTTGTGCAAATTGTTTCTTCACACGGTTTCCTGTTTCGGTAACTTCGGCGTGCGAAAGTTTTGTAGGAGAAATTCCTGTTCCTAAATTCGTGATGCACGAAAATCCGACAACATTCATTCCGTAATGTGCGGCGAGCGTAACTTCATTGACTGTTGACATTCCCACTGCATCCGCGCCGATTTTTTTCAAGAACTGAATTTCCGCCACAGTTTCATACGTTGGTCCTTGCAAACCGCAATACACTCCTTGCTGCAAAGGAATTTTATTTTTCAGCGCGACATTCTTTGCAAGTTGCTGAAGATGTTCGTTGTAGAAAGAATGATGCGAGATGTGAGATGTGAGATGTGAGTTTCCTTGCTCCTTGCTCCTTGCTCTATGCTCTAAGCTCTTCGCTCTTTGCTGTAATGGATTCAAGAACGTCAAATTGATATGGTCGGTGAGTAACATCAAATTTCCCTGCGTAAAATTTTTATTGATTCCACCGGCAGCATTCGTAACGATGAGCGTTTGAATTCCGAGCGCGTGTGCAATGTGAATCGGATACAAAACTTTTTCAAGGTTTCCCGATTCGTAAAAATGTATTCTTCCTTGAAACGCAAGCAACGGAATATTTTTCAACTTCCCGAAAATCAGTTTTCCTTTATGTCCTTCGACAGTTGAAACGGGATAATGCGGAATGGTCGAAGTATCAATGACGGTTTTGTTTTTCAATCCATCGCCAAAATCTCCCAATCCCGAACCGAGAATAATTGCAATCGTCGGTCGAAGTTTTGTTTTCGATTTGATGAATGCTGAAGATTCTTTTACAAAATTATTTTTCATAAGTAACAAAATAGAACACGGATGACACCGATGCAACGGATTTTTTACGGATAAAAATCTGTGAATATCTGTCTAATCCGTGTCATCAGTATTCTATACTTCAAAAAAATCGTAACTCGTAAATTGTAAATCTAAAATCACAAAGAAAGCATTCCACCAATCGTTGCTGTCATCAAAGTTGCTAACATACCGCCGAGAACAGCGCGCAAACCCAAAGCGGCAATATCTTTTCTTCGTTCGGGAGCCATCGGAGAAATTCCACCAATCTGAATTGCGATGGAAGAAAAATTTGCAAAACCACAGAGTGCATACGTTGCCATCATAGACGTTTTTTCTCCAATCATTCCGTTCTTAATTAAATTTGCCAAATCAAGATACGCGACAAATTCATTCAATACGATTTTAGTTCCGATTAAACTTCCAAAGTGCAGAGCATCATTCCACGGAACGCCAATCGCAACTGCAACAAATTGAAACACCATTCCGAACAGCAGTTGCATACTCAACGGTTGTCCGAATGTGTGTAGAAAATAATCGTTGACATGCAACACTCCGCCAAACCACGTAAGAATTGCATTGAACATTGTAATGAGTGCAATGAACGCAAGCAACATTCCGCCGACATTGAGAGCAAGTTGCAATCCATCGCTTGCTCCACCTGCTGCTGCTTCAACAAAATTGGATGCGTTTTTTTCTACTTCAAGTTTTACTGTTCCGCGCGTTACGGGTTCATCCATTTCAGGATAAAGAATTTTTGAAATTGCGAGAGATGCAGGCGCTGCCATAACACTTGCAGCAAGAAGTTGTACGGCAAATTTTAATTGCGCAACGTCGAGCGGTTGATGCGTGTATTCTGCGAACGAACTTCCAAGCATTTGAATATATGCTGCCATTACTCCTCCTGCGATTGTTGCCATTCCTCCAATCATAATTGTTAGCAGTTCAGATTGCGTCATTGATTTTACATACGGGCGGATGAGTAGCGGCGCTTCTGTTTGTCCGACAAAAATATTTGCCGTGTTGGAAAGTGATTCTGCACCGCTCGTTCCCATCAATCGAGCCATAACCCACGCCATTGCTTTTACAACGCGTTGCAAAATTCCTAAGTAATACAAAACGGACGTGAGCGACGAAACGAAAATAATTGTCGGCAATACTTGAAAAGCAAAAAAGAAACCGAGTGAGTTTGTCATTCCCGGAGAGATTGCGAGACTTCCGAAAACAAATTTTGCGCCTTCACTCGTGAATCCGAGAAGTGCAACAACGCCGGAACCGATTCCTTCAATAATTGCTTTGGGCCAACCGAGAACGAAGAAAATGTTTTTCAATGGTTCGCTCCATAAAATAAAAATTGCGAAGATAAGTTGAATGATAAGTCCCATTCCAACTAATTTCCAATTCACATTTTTTTTGTTGTTAGAAAATGCGAATGCAATGCCAAGAATAACAGCAACGCCAAGTACGCCGCGAAGAACGGAGAGAGAATCCATAAATAAAAGTTTATTTTTGCTCTAAAGAAATAATGGTTTTAATTTGAGGAATGAGCATAGGAAGCTTTTCTTCTGCGATTTGCCATAGCGTTTCGTAATCTATTCCGAAGTAATCGTGAATTAAAACGTTACGAAAGTTTTGGATTTTTCTCCACTCAACGTTATGGTATTTAGACTTTATTCTATCCGGAATGTTTTTCGATGCTTCACCAATGATTTGAAAATTTCTGACAACGGCATCTACAATCATTTCGTCCGAAACAAACTCGTCAAGAGTTCTCTTACCGATATATCGAATAACTTTTTCAGACGAATCAACGATATCTTGAAGAAATAAAACGAAATCTCTTTCTTCAGACATAGATTGCTTCAGAAAAAATTTTATTTCGTAATTCTTTTCGTACAGCGGATTTCAAAACTAAGTCTATTTCGTTTTTCAAATTATCTTCAAGGAAAAACTTTAAGTCCATTAGATTGTCGAAAGTTTTTTGTCCGTGCTCAAATTCAACAAGAAAATCAATGTCGCTGTTAGGTTGTTGTTTTCCTTTTACGAATGAACCGAATACACCAATCTCTTTCACTTTAAATTTTTCGTGAAGTTCTTCTTTGTGTGTTTGAAGAAAAGAAGTTATGTCAGAAAGTGAGTTCATGCTAACTGATTCACTCTTTCGGCGGAACAAAGCAATGTCTGCAACGCGCTTCGTACAAATCTTTTGCGCCGACGAGAACGCGTTCTTTTGAATCTGAAACTCTTTGAGTTCTGTCGGCAGGATTTCCACACACGACGCAAATCGCCAAAGTTTTCGTGATGTATTCAGCAACGCATAAAAGTTGAGGCATTGGTTCAAAAGGTTTGCCTCGGTAATCTTGGTCAAGTCCGGCTACAATAACCCGCTTTCCCTGATTCGCAAGTTGTTCACAAACATCAACGATATTCATTTTGAAAAATTGTGCTTCATCTATTCCAACAACATGCGCATTTTTAGCAAGGTGAAGAATTTCATACGCATCATCCACGACGGTTGAAGGAAACGAAATGTCGCTGTGCGAAACTATATGCGTAGCGCTGTACCGATTATCAATACGCGGCTTGTATATTTCAACCAATTGTTTAGCAATTTGTGCGCGGCGTAATCTGCGAATCAGTTCTTCCGTTTTTCCGCTATACATACAACCGGCAACGACTTCTATCCAACCGATTTGTTTTGGGGTATAATGTTTTGAAACTTCCATTATTTGATTTTAGATTTTAGATTTTACAATTTAGATTGGAAAGCAAAGAGCGTATTTGTCAAAATTTTCAAATACTCACCTTCTCATCATCTCAATTACTCAACTACTTTTTTAAGATATTTTTCTCCGAATGCATGCGGAAGAAGTTCTTTCATTTTAAGTGACTTTGTTTTGCCGTTATTGTTTGAAAGAATCACGTCAATGTTTCCCGCTAAATCCATAATCACCTGGCGACACGCGCCGCAGGGAGATATGAATTCTTTTTGGTCAGTGGAGATTGCAATGGCAGAAAATTTTTTTTCTCCTTCAGAAATCGCTTTGAAGAGAGCAGTTCGTTCCGCGCAAATTGTAAGAGAATAAGAACTATTTTCGACATTCGTTCCGGAGAATATTTTTCCGCTTTTTGTGAGAACTGCAGCTCCGACACGAAAATGCGAATACGGCGAATGAGAAAACTGCTTTGCGCTCTTCGCTTCTTCCGTAAGTTGTTTGTAATTATTTTTCATATTAACGGCGAAAAATATAGCGAAAAGTTTGGAGTAATTTTTACTTACAAATGAACTTCATAAATAAAAAATTCCTCAAAGAGAAGTTTCTTTGCGAAGACGAGATTTGTGTTGAAATTATTTTTGTGAAAGAATGAACAGATTTTTTCTGTATCAACATCGGAAGAAATAATGAAAAATATTTTCCCGTTTTCGTTCAAATATTTGTTTGATTCACTCGCAAAACGTTGAATCGTATAAAAATTTTCTCCTGCATTCCAAGCATGTTGCGCAACTGTAAATACTTCTCGTGGATAAAACGGCGGATTAAAAAAAATGTAATCGAATTTGGTTGAATGTGAAATCGGGGAAAAAAGATTTCCGACATTGAAGGAAATATTTTTTTCAACTTTGTTTCTACTTGCATTTTCTTTTGCACAGTTAATGGCATTTTCATTAATATCTATTGCAGTTACCATTGCTTCTTTCGACGCGGAAACGATTCCAATAATTCCCGAACCTGTTCCCATATCAAGAACAGTTTTGTATTTTAAATCAAGTTGGGAAATAAACGTTGCAAAAATTTTACTGCTGAATGAAAATTTTGGATGAAAAACGGAAGGGAATATTGTAAAAGAAAACCCAAGAAGTGATGTTGTCGTGTTAAATTTAAAATAATGTTTCAGCCAACCATAGTACAGAAAAAACCAAATAACGTGGCGAAAAAGTTGTTTCAATTTCAAATGTAAAACCTAAAATATTTACAGCCAATCTTTTTTTCTGAAATACAGAAGCATCATTCCGCCGATACTCAGCATCACACTTAAAACAGTAATGTATCCCCATTGCCATTCGAGTTCCGGCATAAATTTGAAATTCATACCGTACACACCAGCAATAAACGAAAGCGGCATAAAAATCGTTGTAATTATTGTGAGAACCTTCATTACTGCATTCATTTTATTGTTGATACTCGAAAGATAAATGTCCAACATACCAGTTAAAATTTCTCGGAATGATTCTATGCTTTCCACAACACGAATCGTATGGTCATACACATCCCGAAGATATATGCTCGTGGATGTTTTAATGAGAGATGATTCCTCTCGTTGCATATTGTTAATCACTTCACGAAGGGGCCAAATATTTTTCAATAAGTAAATCATATTTCTCCGCAAGCGATGGATCGTGCTTAGGGTAGTCGGGGTAGGATTTTCCGTTAGTTCTTCTTCGAGAATCTCGATTTGTTCTTCCAATTTTTCGAGAATAATAAAATAATTATCTACGATGATATCGAGTAGAGCATAAACGAGAAAGTCTGCATTCTGTTTTCTAATGATTCCCTTTCCCATACGAATTCTTTCGCGAACCGGATTAAATACGTCTCCTTCAATTCCTTCTTGAAAAGACAACACAAAATTCTTTCCAAGTACGATACTTACTTGTTCAGGTATTATTTCTTTCGAAGTTTCGCTGTATGTCAACATTTTCAGGACGATATATAAATAGTCGTTATAGCTTTCTAATTTCGGTCGCTGCTCGGTGTTGAGTATATCCTCCATCACCAAGGGATGAAGTCCGTACGAATTTCCAAGTTTTTCTAAAACATCAGGACGATTGATTCCATCAATGTTTATCCAGGTAATTGTTGGTTTTTCTTTTAAAGCAATACAGTCAGAAACATTGGTCGTTTCCCTTTCAATGAGGTTTGTTTCATCGTAATCAAAGAGAAAAAATTTCATTTCCTCGCCCTCATTTTCGCCAATGTACACAAGTGAACCTGGGGCAAGTCCGGTTTTCGTTGAAATTCTTTTCTTTCGTCTTGACATAATTTAGTGCAGTTTAGAAAGTGCTTTCCGAAATGCGGCTACAGTTTTTTCTAAATCGCTGTGTGTGTGTGCCGCGGAAAGAAACATTGCTTCAAATTGTGATGGAGGAAGATAAATTCCTTGTTCGAGCATTGCGTTAAAATATTTTGTAAAGGTTTTTGTATCACAAGAAACAGCAGTATGGTAATCGTACACTTCTTGTTCCGTAAAGAAAACAGTAAGCACCGAACCGATATGATTTACTGTAATCGGAATTCCTTTTTCTTTCGCAATTGCTCTAAAATTTTCGGCAAGAAATTTCCCTTTCTTTTCTAACTCTTTGTATAATATTTTTTTCTTTGAAAGAATTCTGAGCAACGTTAACCCCGCACTCATTGCAAGCGGATTTCCAGAAAGTGTTCCTGCTTGATAGACCGGACCAAGCGGCGCAACAAGTTCCATAATTTCTTTTCTTCCTCCGTATGCACCAACCGGTAATCCTCCGCCGATAATTTTTCCGAGTGTTGTCAAATCTGCTTTGATGTTGAAGTATTCCTGCGCACCCCCTTGTGCAAGCCGAAATCCGGTAATTACCTCGTCAAAAATCAAAACGATTTTTTCTTTATCGCACAGAGTACGAAGTTGTTTCAAAAAGTTTTGTTTTGGTAAAAGCACACCCATATTTCCAACAATCGGTTCGACAATGATTGCTGCAACGTCGTTTTTATTTTCGCGAATAAGTTTTTCAACAGATTGAATGTTATTGTATGTTGCATTTAAAGTAAGCGACGCAATTTCAGTCGGAACTCCGGGAGAACTTGGAACACCAAACGTAAGCGCGCCCGAACCTGCTTTCACCAAAAAACTGTCGCCGTGTCCGTGATAACATCCCTCAAATTTTATGATTTTATTTTTCTTTGTGAACGCACGAGCAACCCGAATAGCGCTCATCGTTGCTTCTGTTCCTGAGTTCACCATTCGCACAAGTTCAATCGAAGGAAACATTTTTTTTATTTGTTCCGCCATTTGCATTTCGAGTTCTGTTGGTGCGCCGTAACTTGTACCATTCTTCATCGCCTTGCTGATTGTAGAAAGAACTTCGCGATGCGCGTGTCCCAAAATCATCGGTCCCCACGACATTACGTAATCAATAAATTTATTTCCGTCAGCATCGAAAATATACGCGCCGTTTGCTTTGGAAATAAAGAGAGGATTTCTACCGACAGATTTAAACGCACGAACAGGAGAGTTAACTCCCCCGGGAATATGTTGTTGCGCTTTGGAAAAGAGAAATGTACTTTTTATTGTTTTCATACTTTTTAAAATTATTTTTTGAGCACCTTCGCCGCATCTTTTGCGAAATACGTAAGAATCAAATCTGCTCCGGCACGTTTTATTCCCGTCAACATTTCGAGCATTACGCGTTGCTCATCTATCCAGCCAAGTTGCGCCGCCGCTTTCACCATTGAATATTCTCCGCTGACATTATACGCTGCTGTCGGCATTTGAAATTTGTCTTTCACGCGGCGAATAATATCGAGATATGGCATTGCGGGTTTTACCATCACAATATCTGCGCCTTCTGCAATATCTGCTTCGACTTCGCGTAATGCTTCGTTCGAGTTTGCCGGGTCCATTTGATGACTTCTTCTATCGCCGAATTTCGGAGTTGATTCTGCGGCTTCGCGAAATGGTCCGTAAAATCCCGATGCATATTTCGCCGCGTACGACATTATAGGAATGTTTTGAAATTTATGTTCATCGAGAATTGCGCGAATCGCTTTCACTCGTCCGTCAAACATATCGGAAGGAGCAACCATATCGCATCCCGCTTGTGCGTGTGTGAGCGCTTCGTTCGTGAGAAGTTCAAGCGATTCATCGTTCACAATTTCATTGCCTCGAACAATTCCGCAATGTCCGTGTGATGTATATTCACACATACACACATCGGTAATCACGTAAAGTTTCGGTACGTTTTTTTTGATTGCGCGAATTGCTTGCTGCACAACACCGTTTTCATTATACGCTTCGCTGCCAATTTCGTCTTTGTGTTCGGGAATACCGAAGAGAATCACTGCAGGAATTCCGAGTGATTCAATTTCTTTACATTCGTTCACGATTTCATCCGCCGACATTTGATACACGCCGGGCATTGATGAAACTTCTTTTTTCACTTTTGTTCCGGGACAAACAAACAGCGGATAAATAAAATCGTTCGTAGAAAGTTCTGTTTCGCGAACCATCGAGCGTAGTGTTTCCGTCATTCGCGTTCTGCGGAGACGTTGGAAGGGAAGATAAGTATTATTCATAAGTTACGTTAGTTGTTTTCTTTGTGTCCTTGTGCCTTTGTGGTTTTATTTCTTAACCACGAAGACACGAAGGCACAATTTTTTCATGGACAAAAATACGGAGAAGGGGAGAGGAAATAAAAATGTAAAGTAAAATCTGATTTTCTCTTCTCTTATACTTTTAGTTTATTCATCAACAAAAATTTCACACTATGGAAACATCAAAACTTTCAGCAAATGGATATATAACTGTTCCAGCACGACTGAGAAAAAAATATGGAATGAAGAAAGGAACTAAATACGTTTTTATTGAAGTAGGAGAAAATATTATACTTCAACCGATAACGAAAAATTATTTTGAAAAGTACGTTGGGATATTTAATGATGAAGGAAACGAACTTCAAATATTAATGGAAGAAAAAAAGTCAGAGAAAAAATTGTGATTGTTTTATTAGGAAATAAAAAATGGAATCAATGCCATTATCTTATCTGATTTTTGAAGATTACACTTGATACAAAGTATTCTCACATTTTTAGAACTATAACTTGTTCCTCCTTTTGAAAATGGTAAATCGTGGTCGTAATGTAAATTTTCAGTTACACCACACTTAACACATCTCCCGTTATCTCGATTCCAAACTTCTATTTTTACTTCTGTAGGAATCAAACGACTGAAAGGAATTATTTCATTGTAGCGAAATGATTTTACTTCAATTGGAAGTAAATAAAACTTGAAAAGATTTCTTGTGCCGTCATTGATAACTTTTGCATCAACAAGATTGAAAAATCCTTTGTAACACCAAACCCCATCCTGTATTTTTTCGTACACTTTTATTTTGTGAGGTTCTTTTATCGTTCCAAGTTTATATGCATGAGCAACAGTAAAGAACTTTCCGTTTTCTGTTAATGAACCTTTTGGAGTAAACATTGGCTGGTCAACTGATTTAGGTTTTTCGGTGTGATTCTTTTGCGCATCGTGACCTTCGTAAATAATTGTATTTGTTGCTTTATCAATTTCGTCAGCATAGGGAGCATTTCTTCTCACAGACATAAAGAACACAGAATATTTTGGATTTACATTGAAATTCATTCCACGTTGAATATTTTGTCCTTCCGTTGCCACAATCTCACTATAAGAAATTATATCGTCAACTTTAAAATTCGTTTTCATAAAATCATAAAAAGTTAAAATAAAAATTTATTCTCCACAATCCTCCTCGCCATCACTTCTCCATTCTTCACACAATCTCCCACCGAAATTCCTCCGCGAAAATTTGCGCAGAGAAATGCTCCGCGAAAATTTTGTTCAAACTTATCCATTGCTTGTTCCGTTTTGTAATAACCAAGTTCGTATTGCGGAATTGCTTTTTGCCAGCGATTGATTTTTATGAAATGCGGTTTGCCTTCTACGCGCATAATGGAATTGAGTTCGTTCAACACAACAGTTTGTAATTCGTTATCGTCAAGTTCACACATTCTTGGTTGACGCGAACCGCCGACAAATGTTGTGAGCGCTTGGTAACCATTCGGTGCGCGATTGGGAAATAATGCCGATGACCAAATAGTTCCAAGTATTTTTCGTTTTTCTTTTTCAGGAATTAAAAATCCGAATCCATCGAGTTCACGTTTAATTTGTGAGTTCTTGAATCCGAAAAATACTTCTGCAACGGGAGGATAATAAATTGACGAAAGCGTTTTCGACATTTCCGGGTCAATCTGTCGAACGATTTCAGCAAGATGATACGCTG
>VGWC01000032.1 GCA_016873775.1 Ignavibacteria bacterium
TGAGAAAAAAGGATTATTGAAAGCGCCGAATCATTTAGCGGGTGAACAAATTGCGTTAAAAATGAATTTGTTAGGAAGCAAAGATTCCATTCTTACTCCCGGCTTAGCAAATTTATTGTATGATGATGGTGATGTCAACAATGCATTAAACGGATTTACGATTGGTGAAATTGCAAATCTGGTTGATTCATTATTAACATTCCGAGGTCGCCCGCTCGCATCAATGAACAGCGAAACGGTTTTGCCCTCTACTGCGGATTCCGTTTTAACGAGAATCAATCGTGCGTTCCGGTATCATCCTTCTTTTTCTGATACGATACTTGATAAATTGGACACACTCAAGTACCTCGATACAACTCAATTAATTGCTGGAGGATTGCGAATCGGCGCAGGGAATCCAATTTCTGTCGCACCGTATTTGCGTTTTAATCCGAACCCACTTGCAAAGAATGAAATTGATTTTCCGTCTTTAAATATTCCCAATGAATTTTCTTTGTACCAAAATTATCCGAACCCGTTCAATCCGGTAACAACGATAAGTTTCGATTTACCTGTTCGGTCAACGGTAACGATGAAAGTGTACAACATTTTAGGACAAGTTGTTGCAACGCTTTCCAACAATGAAATTTTAGAAGAAGGAACTCACGAATTACAATTCGATGCATCACCTTTCGCATCGGGTGTATACTTTGCAAGAATTTCCACTCAATCTTCAAAACATAGTTTTGAAGACTTTAAGAAAATGATTTTGATAAAGTAATTTTCTTCAATCGCATTTCTTTTTTTCAAACCCTTCTTCATTATCGAAGAAGGGTTTGTTGTTTTTAGAATATTTTTTTCCATCTCAAAAAAATTATTACAGAAAAAAAATTTTCACTACTCGCGAAAATTTAGTTGTCTGTGAAATTATTTTTTTTATATTTCACACGCAAATTGTTTAACAATACAAAAAAATTTTTCTGAGTACACAACATCAACAATATTTTAATCTCGATGTAGCATTAGTCTATAACGTAAAACACGAAGAGCATAAGACGCAACATGTGTACGTTGACGAAGACTCAGACCCTCCTAGTACGAGCGGAATTACCGCACAAACAATTCCATCAACACATTCCCGATTGAACGATACGTATGCAGAGTGGGACGAGATTGAAACAATTGAGGCAATTGAATCTGCACTGAAAACTCGCCACAATGTTTCCCTCATCGAAGCAGACGAAACAGTATTTGAACAACTTCGCGAACAGCAAGCGCAAATAGTATTCAACATTGCGGAAGGATTGAACGGCGTTTCGCGTGAGGCGCATATCCCGGCGATGCTTGAATTTTTACATATTCCTTTTACTGGCTCTGATTCGCTGACACTTGCAACATGTCTTGATAAATCCCGCACAAAAGAAATTCTTTCCTTTTACAAAATTCCGAATGCTCCATTCTTTGTTATTGAAAACATTTCGCAACTTCAAAAATCAAAATTTGATTTTCCATTATTTGTAAAACCATTGCACGAAGGTTCGAGCAAAGGAATTTATAACTCGTGTGTTGTACGCAACGAAAAAGAATTGAAGAATGAAGTTGAAAAAATTCTTTTGACGTACGAGCAACCAGTTCTCGTTGAAACATATTTATCTGGTAAAGAATTTACGGTTGCAATGTTAGGAAATGGAAAAAATGTTCGAATGCTTCCCATCGTTGAAATCAATTTCGATTCGCTTCCGGAAAATGTCAATCGTATTTATTCGTACGAAGCAAAATGGATTTGGGATACGATTGATAATCCGCTTGATATTTATGAATGTCCAGCAAATATTTCTTCGTCGCTGCAAAAAGAAATTGAACGAATTTGTATGCAAACATTCAGCATGCTTCGTATTCGGGATTGGTGCAGAGTAGACATTCGCCTCGATGAAAAAAATATTCCGAACATTATTGAAGTAAATCCGCTTCCGGGAATTCTTCCGAATCCTCTTGACAACTCGTGTTTTCCAAAATCCGCGCGCACTGCTGGAATGGAATACGATGAAATGCTTTGCACGGTTCTCGATGTTGCGTGCGAGCGTTACAAAATTTTTTAGATGAGTACGAAAAAAAAATATCATATCATTGTCATTGCGAGGAGCGGAGCGACGAAGCAATCTTCTCGAAACTACGACACAATTAGCGGTTTGCTTCGCTGGCGCTCTCAATGACAACACAAGTGAAAAAAAATATTCACGTTGCAGTAATCTTCAACAATCCGACAATACAAACAAGCGAAGGAAGAACGTTTCTTTCAGAAGAAGAAATGATACAGAACTTTGAGCATATACATTCCGGCTCAATTGATTTATCGGAAGTTGGAGTACTCAAAGAACGCGAAGATGTTGCCAATGCCTTAAACGAATTAGGATTTCGAACATCGCTCTTCAATGCATCCGACGATGTGCGAGCATTACTCACATTTCTTTCCGAAGAAAAACCGAATGTCATCTTTAATTTGGTTGAAGGATTAGGAGAGAAAGCAATTCACGAAATGCATATTGCAGGAATGTATGAACTGCTCGGAATTCCTTACACGGGTTCTTCTTCCGTTACACTTGGTTTATGTTTAAATAAAATTCGCACAAAAGAAATTCTATCGCATCATCATATTCCGACGCCAAAATTTTTTCTTTGTGAACGCGCGCATCGGTTGAAGTTTGAACATCTCGGCGTGCGGTTTCCTCTTATCGTAAAACCATCGAGAGAAGATGCAAGTATCGGCATAGAAAATAAATCCCTTGTCGAATCATTCGATGATTTGCAACAGCAAATTGAATACGTGAACACAACATTTCATCAAGCCGCGATTGTTGAAGAATATATTGATGGAAGAGAATTGAACGTTGCCGTTATTGGAAACACTGAAATCGTTGCATTGCCGATATCAGAAATTGATTTTTCAGAATTGCCCAATGGATTTCCGAAAATTGTAACCTATAATGCCAAATGGATGAAAGGAACGCCGGAGTACGACGGTACAAACGGAAAGTGCCCCGCAGAACTCTTGTCCGATGTTGAACAACGCGTGAAAGAAATTGCCATGCAAGCATTCCGAATAATGGAATGTCGAGATTACGCTCGTGTTGATATTCGATTAACGAAAAAAAATGAACCGTTTGTGCTCGAAGTGAACCCGAATCCCGATATTTGCGACGAAGCGGGATTTATTCGTTCCGTTCGAACCGCAGGAATTTCGTACACAGAAATTATCGGAAAGATAGTTTCGTATGCTCTCGAACGCGCTCAATGATTCGTCCAACACAACAAAAAGATGAACAACAAATTCTCGACATTGTTCGCGCGACACAAGTTTTCAACAAAGAGGAAATTGCAATTGCGAAAGAGTTATTAGAAATTTATTTAAACGATGCCGAACAACAAGATTATGAAATATTTTCGTACGTCAATGAACGTGTTGAAGTTCTCGGTTATGTGTGCATTGGTCCAACGCCTGCAACACAAGGAACGTACGATATGTATTGGATTGCAACGTCGCCCAAAGTTCACAACAAAGGAATCGGAACGCAGTTAGTGCAATTCACCGAAGAGTATTTACGAAAAAAAAATGCGCGGCTTCTTATTGCAGAAACATCATCAACGCCAAAGTATGCACCTACGCGCGCATTTTATATCAAGAAAGGTTTTGAGCAACTTGCTCGCATCGTCGGCTACTACAAAAGTGATGATGATTTGATTATTTATGGAAAGTATCTTTAATACTAAGTGTTACATTACAAGCAAACAAGAAAATAAAATTACAAAACCCAAAACTCAAATGACAAATAAATTGCAAATACTAAATTTCAAATTACCAAAGACGTACTTTTAAAAAGTTTGATACTTGGAATTTTGAATTTGTTTGACATTTGATATTTGTAATTTGAAATTTCTAATGCATTTACAAAATAGTGTAACGACAATCAATAAATATTATTTCTCACAACCTTAACACACTTTATGGAACTATGGCAAGAACTTCTGCGCAAAAGCGTAGATAGCGGAAAAGATTTAGTCAACCGATTTGGTTTCGATGAAAAAATTTCAAACCAACTCAATAAACTTTTTCACATTCGCATCAATCCGTATTATCTCTCGCTCATTCGTTATCCCGGCGACCCGATTTGGTTGCAATGCATTCCCGATGAACGCGAATTGCTTGACGACGGATTACTTGAAGATCCACTGAACGAAGACCGCGATTCTCCCGTGCAAAGCATCACGCATCGTTATCCCGATAGAGTGTTGTTTTTGGTAACGAGTCAATGCTCAATGTATTGTCGTTTTTGCACACGCAAAAGAAAAGTCGGCGACTCTTCGAAAATCAATATGAAGTTTTTGCAAGATGGCATTGATTACATCAAAGCGCATACGGAAATTCGCGACGTGATACTTTCCGGCGGCGACCCGTTAATGCTTACAGATTATATGTTGGAAAAAGTCTTAAAAGCATTACGCGAAATTCCTCACGTGGAAATAATTCGTCTCGGTACAAAAATGCCGTGTGTCCTCCCGCAACGCATTACTAAAAAATTGTGCAACACAATAAAAAAATATCATCCGATTTATGTGAACACGCATTTCAATCATCCGTGGGAATGTACGCCCGAAGCAAAACTCGCGTGCGGAATGCTTTCTGATGCCGGATGTCCCGTTGGCAATCAAGCAGTGTTGATGAAAGGCGTGAACGATAATCCCGATGTTATGTTGGAGTTGATGAGAAAACTTCTTGCGATGCGTGTGCGTCCGTATTACATTTACCAAGCCGATGTAACGAAAGGAACAAATTATTTTCGCACGCCCGTTCGCGTCGGTTTGGAAATTATGGACAAACTGCGCGGACATACTTCAGGACTTGCAATTCCGTACTTCGTGATTGATGCGCCGGGAGGCGGCGGAAAAATTCCAATGCTTCCGCAATATGTTGTCGGGAAAAATGGAAATGATTTTATTCTTCGCAATTACAAATACGATATCTATTCATATCCCGATGTTGTTGAAGATAAAATTCCCGCGCCGCAAGAAACCGAAGCGAAATTCTTTCGGAAAAAATCCCGCGTTGTTCCCAGAGAAACTGAGAAAGTTATGGAAGTGTAATTTCGTATTTATTTAAAAAGAAAAACCCGTTCATCTGTTGCGATGGGCGGGTTTTTTTTTTAATGCGGACATCTTGTTCACGCAAAAAACGTACTTGCAGGGGAGCAAGATTTTGCATTCGATATTTCGAACGGCAACGAGATTTCCGTGCTACGTAATTATAACTTGACACGCTGATGAGCATATTGCGTCAATGTTGCTTTCACCTTTGAAAAATATTGTTTTGGGACTTCTCATGAATGATAAGGAAACGCAGTAAATACATTATTGCATTACGTTTTTTTCTTTTTCTGTTTGAAAGAAAAATGGAACAATTCTTGTTTAGTCAATACGTTTGTACATTGTTCTACTATCAATCCGAATTTTTTGAAGGAAACCCAAATGTCTGAAAACAGTTCATGTCGTTCCCCCGTTACTATTGATGGCAATGAAGCCGCCGCATACGTTGCTCATAAATTAAGTGAAGTGATAGCAATTTATCCCATCACTCCGTCATCGAATATGGGTGAGTGGGCGGATGAATGGTCATCGCAAGGAAGAAAAAATTTGTGGGGAACAATTCCACACGTTATCGAAATGCAAAGCGAAGGCGGCGCTGCGGGTGCAGTTCATGGAGCATTACAAACCGGCGCGCTTTCTACAACGTTCACCGCGGCGCAAGGATTGTTACTGATGATTCCGAATATGTATAAAATTGCGGGTGAACTTACTCCAACAGTATTTCACATCGCCGCGCGAACCGTAGCAACACATGCACTTTCAATTTTCGGAGACCACAGCGACGTAATGGCAGCGCGACAAACCGGATGGGCAATGCTTGCTTCCAATTCTGTTCAAGAAGTAATGGATCTCGCACTGATTGCGCACGCATCAACACTAGAAACCCGCATTCCGTTTTTACATTTTTTTGATGGATTTCGAACATCGCACGAAGTGAATAAAATTGAACAACTCTGCGATGATGATTTTCATGCAATCATCAAAGAAGAAAAAATTCAGGAACACCGTCTACGAGCATTGTCTCCCGAACATCCGGTGCTTCGCGGCTCTGCGCAAAATCCTGATGTATTTTTTCAGGCGCGCGAAACAGTGAATTCTTTTTACCATGCCTGTCCCGAAATTGTTCAAAACGTGATGAACACATTCGGAACAATTATTGGAAGAACATATCAACTCTTCGATTATGTTGGCTCTCCGAATGCTGAAAGAATAATCGTCGTAATGGGTTCCGGCGCAGAAACAGTTGAAGAAACGGTGAAGTATTTATGTGAACGCGGAGAACGAGTTGGCGTAATCAAAGTTCGTTTGTATCGTCCGTTTTCCATTGCGCATTTCATCAACGCACTTCCGAAAACAGTAAAAACAATTGCAGTGCTTGATAGAACAAAAGAACCGGGAGCAAGCGGCGAACCGTTGTATCTTGATGTTATCAATGCAGTGATGGAATACATTGATTCATTTGAAAAAATTCCGACTATCATTGGAGGACGCTACGGACTTTCTTCCAAGGAATTTACACCGGCAATGGTAAGAGGAATTTTTGATGAAATGATGAAACCAAAACCGAAAAATCATTTCACGATTGGAATCAACGATGATGTTACATTTACGAGTCTTGAATACGACACTGCATTTAATATAGAAAGCAGCGAAGTTGTACGCGCAATATTTTACGGACTTGGCGCTGATGGAACAGTAAGCGCGAATAAGAATTCCATAAAAATTATCGGTGAAGACACGGAAAATTTTGCGCAAGGATATTTTGTCTATGATTCGAAAAAATCCGGTTCGACAACAATTTCGCATTTGCGTTTTGGTCCCAAACCGATTCGCGCGCCGTATTTGATTGAGAAAGCCAATTTCATCGCGTGCCATCAATGGTTCTTTCTCGAAAAATTCGATGTGTTGCAATATGCAAATGAAGGAAGCGTTTTTCTTTTAAACAGTATTTATTCCAAAGAAGAAGTATGGAACAAACTTCCGAAACATATTCAGAAAGAACTGATTGAAAAGAAGTTGAAGTTTTTCGTTATTGATGCGTACAACGTTGCACAAGAAACGGGAATGGGAGGTCGCATCAATACTATTATGCAAACGTGTTTCTTCGCTATCAGCGGTGTACTTTCGCGCGAAGATGCGATTGCAGCAATTAAGAATTCGATAAAAAAAACCTACGGGAAAAAAGGCGAAGACATCATTGTAAAGAATTTTGAAGCCGTTGATAAAACGCTTGCAAATTTATTTGAAGTAACCGTACCCGATAACATCACCAGCACGATGGAAATGCCGCCCGTAGTATCATTGCGCGCTCCGAAATTTGTTCAAGACGTAACTGCGCGCATCATTGCGGGTTTTGGCGATTCGCTTTCTGTACGTTCGATGCCAAATGATGGAACGTTTCCTGTTGCGACAGCGCAATGGGAAAAACGTAATATTGCTCTTGAAATTCCTGTTTGGGAAAAAGAAATTTGCATCCAATGCAACAAATGCGCCATCGTTTGTCCGCACGCAGCAATTCGTATAAAAATCTATGATGAAAAAGAATTGGCAAACGCGCCGAAACCATATTTATTTACTGATTATAAAGGAACGGAATTCAAAGGATTGAAATACACAGTACAAGTTGCACCCGAAGATTGCACCGGTTGCGGGCTATGTGTTGATATTTGTCCAGCAAAGAGCAAATCGGAAGTTAAAACAAAAGCCATCAATATGAAACCTCAAGAACCTATTCGCGAAATCGAACGGACGAACTACGAGTTCTTTTTAAGCATTCCGGAAATAGACAGAAGACTTGTGCATTTTGATACGGTAAAAGGTTCTCAATTTTTGCAACCGTTGTTTGAATATTCTGGCGCGTGCGCAGGATGCGGAGAAACTCCGTACGTAAAACTTATTACGCAACTTTTCGGCGAGCGAACAATTATTGCCAATGCAACCGGATGTTCTTCCATTTATGGAGGAAATTTACCGACATCGCCGTGGACTACCAACGCTGACGGGCGCGGTCCTGCGTGGTCAAATTCATTATTCGAAGATAATGCGGAGTTTGGTTTGGGAATGCGTCTTTCGATTGATAAACAAACAGAAATCGCACGCGAACTGGTTGCAAAATTATCTTCAGAAATTGGGGAACAATTAGCGCAACAAATTCTTGATGCAACGCAACATGATGAATCGGAAATTTATGAACAGCGACAACGGATAAAAATTCTTAAAGAAAAATTACCATCGCTTAAAACTTCCGATGCAACGTTTCTTTTCAATGTTGCCGAGCATCTTGTGAAACGAAGCGTATGGATTGTTGGCGGAGACGGATGGGCGTATGATATTGGCTATGGAGGACTTGACCACGTGCTTGCATCAGGAAAAAATGTGAATATCATCGTGCTGGATACAGAAGTGTATTCCAACACCGGCGGGCAAATGTCGAAAGCGACGCCGCGTTCTGCCGTTGCGAAATTTGCCGCTGTCGGAAAACCAACGGCGAAAAAAGATCTTGCATTGCTTGCGATGATGTACGAAAATGTTTACGTTGCAAAAATTGCAATGGGAGCAAATGATACCCATACAGTAAAAGCAATCATAGAAGCGGAGGCATACGATGGACCTTCGCTCATCATTGCGTATTCGCATTGCATTGCGCACGGAATCAATATGACGAAGGGCATGCAAAATCAAAAAGTTGCGGTGGATACAGGATACTGGCAGTTATTTCGATATAATCCATTGTTGAAAAAAGAAAAAAAGAATCCATTCAAACTCGATTCGAAACCGCCGAAACTTCCATTGAAAGAATTTACATCGCTCGAGACGCGATTTAAAATGCTCGCGATGAGTCATCCCGCGCGTGCAAAACAACTTGCAGCACTTGCAGAAGAAGATATTGCAATGCGCTGGAAAATGTATGAATTACTCGCAAGCGAAGACGAAACAAGTAAAGAAAAAAAATAATATTCGTTTCCGCAATGAATGAATTGCACGAACGCTATTAGCACGAATACTTTCACATTCAAATAAGCAAACGTTATGGATTTATCAACTACGTATCTCGGACTTCAACTTAAAAATCCCATTGTTCCATCCGCAGGACCGTTTTCGCATACGCTCGATAGTATGAAACGACTTGAAGATAGCGGTGCGGCGGCAATTGTTATGTACTCTCTTTTTGAAGAACAAATATCGCACGAAATGGCGGAACTAGAGCATTATCTTTCGTACGGAACGGAGAGTTTTGCCGAATCGCTCACATATTTTCCGATGTCGCGCGAATACAATCTTGGTCCCGATGAGTACATCGAACTTATATTCAAAGCAAAACAATCGTTGCATATTCCCGTAATCGGAAGTTTGAACGGTATTACCGTTGGCGGATGGATTTCGTACGCCAAGAAAATGCAGGAAGCAGGAGCGGATGCGATTGAACTCAATGTATATTATATTCCCACCGACCCCTTTCTTCCGAGTGAAGAAGTTGAAAATCGGTACTTTGAAGTTCTGAACGCAGTAAAAAGTTCTGTTTCGATTCCGGTAGCAATGAAATTAAGTCCGTTCTTTTCTTCGTTTGCACATTTTGTTCAACGCTTGGATAACGCAGGCGTTGATGGTTTGATTTTGTTCAATCGTTTTTATCAGCCAGATATTGATATTGAAACATTAGAAATTATGCCGAATCTTATTCTCAGTACTCCTCACGCGCGACGATTACCGATGCGATGGATTGCCATTCTTTACGGAAGAGTGAAAGCATATCTTGCTGCCACCAGTGGAATTCATACTTCGGAGGATGTGCTGAAATTACTTATGGTGGGCGCAGATGTTACGATGATGTGTTCTGCGTTACTCAAAAACGGCCCAGAACGAATTCAAGAAGTGTTGAACGATGTGGAACGGTGGATGATGGAACACGAATATGTTTCCATTCAACAAATGAAAGGAAGTATGAGTCAAAAATCTATTGCGGACCCTGCTGCTTTTGAGCGAGCAAATTATATGAAAGCATTGAATCAATATCAATTACTGCGATAACGTTTCAGATTTATATGCTTATCGAAATTACAACTGAAGAGCGCGAAATCCTCGTTCACCTTCTCACTTCCGCAATTGCCGACGAACGCGAAGAGATATATAAAACAGAAACGTTTTCGTACAAAGAACAACTGAAAAAGAATAAACGCATTATGCAAAATCTCCTTTCCCAAATTCTTAATTTAGCCGATGAAGAATACGCATCGGAAGTAAACAGCAAATGAATACGACCAACACCTATACAACGTTCACGGAAGACGAGTTGATAACTGAAGCGATTCTTCGTGAAAAAACATTGACAGAATTTTACGAACATGCAATGTTCGCCGCAGGATTTGATGCGCAAAAATGTTTTTCAAAACTCTTCGATACGCATCTGGAATGTTTGCTCAAACTCGAACATTTGCAGGATGAAATAACAATCATACGAGAAACAGAAACTCCGATTGCAGATTGATGAATTCTCTATTAAAACAAAACGTAAAACTCCGCACCGGAAATCAAATGATAGCCGAAGGGGCAATACAAGCGGGATGTAAATTTTTTGCCGGTTATCCCATAACTCCCGCATCCGGTATTTACAAAAGTATGTTGGAATTCTTGCAACAACAAGGCAATGTCGCAATAAGTGCGCCGGACGAAATTTCTGCGCTTGCATATTGTGTCGGCGCTTCAATGCGTGGAGTAAAATCCATGACAGCGACTTCCGGTCCCGGATGGGCATTGATGATAGAAACCGTTCAATATGCGTTGATGACGGAAACGCCGGTTGTTATTGCTCTTGTTCAACGTTTGGGACCAAGCACCGGCGGCGCAACCCAAGGAGCGCAAGGTGATGTACTGATGACGGAATTTTGCACAAGCGGAGCATATACAATACCAGTTCTCTGTCCCAGCACTCCTTTGGAGAGTTTTGAAATGACGATGCTTGCTTTTGCGTGGGCGGAATTATTGCGAAATCCTGTTGTTCTACTCACGGATAAAGAAGTTGGGATGACAACGGAAAGTGTGAACTATTCAGAACTGGAAAAATTGATTCCCGCAAACCGGGTGCAGTTTTCTTTTGCAACTTCATTTAGCGGAAATTTTCAAACGTATGCTTTTCATAACAGTAGCGATGTTCCACCGTTTGCCGCCGTCGGAGAGAAATGGAAAGTTACGGCTACAGGGTCTGCGCACAATAAATCTGGCGCATTGAAAAAAAACGATGCAGAAACGTTAGAAGTGCTTCACCATCTCGAAGAAAAAATTCGCTTCAGAAAAGACGATTTGGTTGTTGTAAAAAACGACACACAAAAAGGCGCGGAAACATTAGTTATCAGTTACGGAATTACTGCGCGAACAATGCGTGAAGCAATTGTTCACGCAAGAACAAAAGGGAAAAAAGTTTCTTCGATGAATATACTTTCGCTGTTTCCGATTCCTGAACGAGAAATACTCGCTGCGTCCAAAAACGTTACACGTGTCGTCATTGCGGAAGAAAATTTTTCCGGTCAATATCGTAGCGTTCTTTCTCCCTTCTTGAAAAACAAGGAAATTATTGGCGTCAATAAAATCGGGTCAATGATTACTCCCGCTGAAATCCTGGAAACAATAGTATGAATGCACCGCACACGTACGCAACATATCTCGCAAAAAATTGTTCGATGCCGTTCTGTAAAGGTTGCGGACATACACACGTTGTTCGTAGACTTGATGAAGCGCTTGCGAAACTGAATCTCACTCCCAAAGATTTGTGCATCGTTTCCGATATCGGTTGTATTGGTTTAGTAGATGCGTTGTTCGATACACTGCATACGGTTCATACTACGCACGGACGCTCAACGGCTTTTGCAACCGGAATAGAACTTGCCGATAGCGTTTCTGCCGATTCAAAATTAAAAACGGTGGTGTTCATCGGCGATGGCGGCGCGATGATTGGTTTGTTGCATCTCGTACAAGCCGCATTACTCAACGTTGATGTAACAGTATTACTGTGCAATAATTTTCTTTTCGGAATGACCGGAGGACAACATTCTTCTTTTTCTCCGATAGAATTTATTACGCCGACAACACCTTCAGGAAATTTTGTTCCTCCTCTTGACATTTGCAACGTGATGCTGGATGCGCACGCAGGTTTTGTTGCAAGAAAACTTGCTACGGATAAAGATTTACCCGAAGTCATAGCCGAAGCAATTGCTCATCCCGGTTTTGCGCTGGTTGAAATTGTTGAACTCTGCACGGAACACGGAACAACGCGCAATGAACTTTCGGGAACAATGCTTCAGAAAATTATTGAACAGCACGGGCAACAAACGGGAATATTGAAAAACCGCAACGAGCGGGATGAATTCGGAAAAATCTATTCTGCTAAATTTCCTAAAAAGAAAAAGGAGAAAACGGAAACCGTTTCTGAGGAAATACCGCAACCTTGCAAACATAAACTGAAAGAAAAAATCGGAATCATTCTCGCAGGAAGTGCGGGTGAAAAAGTGCAATCGGCGGCGGGAATTTTTTGCGAAGCGGCTGTTCACGCGCAATTGCGATGCACACAAAAAAATGATAATCCCGTTACGCAAGGTTCAGGATTTTCTCTTGCAGAAATCTGTTTGAGTCCCACGGAAATTTTTTACACGGGAATTGACGAACCCGATGCCGTGCTTGTTGTTTCAAATGAAGGTGTTTGTGAATTACGCGAGAAAAATATTTTTGCAACGCTTTCTCCTTCATCTGTTATTTTTGCAGATGAATCACTGGAACTTCCGGACACGCGGGCAGAAATTTTTCGTTTTCCGTTTCGAAAACTTTGCAAAGCGGATAAAGCGGCTTCGGGCGCATTGTTTGCGTTTCTTTCCGCATCGAAAATTTTCCCTGCAGAAATATTCATTTGGTTGCTGCAAAAAAAATATCGCATTGAATCTGATTTTTTTCCGAAAGAATTTTTTGTCAAAACGCAAACTGCTCGCTGTTTTTCTCAAAAATACTCTGAAGAACATTAGTTCTTCGTTTTCTTTAAGATGAAAGTATACCCAAGATGCGATTTGAAAACAACGTTTTTTTTCAACATATCATTTTTTTCTTGCGCAACGACGATAATATTCTCATAGCATTTGTAATTTCTCCGATGATTGTATCGAAGGCGATGAATTTATTCACTAACTATTTTACTTTATGTATTTAATCACTCACAAAGAAAAACTTTCACAGACAATTACGAAGTATGTCGTGAAAGCGCCATTTATTGCTCCCAAACGAAAAGCCGGCAACTTCGTTATTCTTCGCGTGGAAGAACACGGCGAACGAATTCCTATCACGATTGTTGACAGCGATGCGAAGGAAGGAACGATAACGCTGATTGTTCAGGCAATTGGAAAAACCACAAAACTTCTTGCAACAAAAAACGTTGGCGATTATATTCTTGACGTTGTAGGTCCTCTGGGAAATCCGACGCCGATTGAAAACCACGGGGCGGTTGTTTGCATTGGCGGTGGCGTTGGAACTGCAGAAATGTTACCCATTGCGAAAGCGTTGAAAAAAGCGGGCAACTCAATTTATACGATTATCGGCGCACGTTCAAAAGAATTGATTATTCTTGAAAACGAAATGAAAGAAATTTCCGATAAAACGTTTATTACTACCGATGACGGTTCTTACGGAAGAAAAGGAGTTGTTACTGACCAACTGAAAGATTTGCTCGATGCTCCTCTTGGAATTTCCGCCGTGTATGCAATTGGTCCGCTTCCGATGATGAAATTCGTTTCGCTGCTTACGAAACAATACGATGTTCAAACGCTCGTAAGTTTAAATGCAATAATGGTGGATGGAACGGGAATGTGCGGTGGTTGCCGTGTTACCATCGGTGGCGAAATGAAATTTGCATGCGTAGATGGACCGGAATTTGATGGACATCAAGTGGATTTTGATGAAATGCTTATGCGAAGTCGTTCATATCTCGCTATGGAAAAAATATCCGACGAATTATTTACACATCAATGCCAATTAGAGAAATAAGTATGCAAAATGTCAATACGATGAAACCCTCGGAGCGAATGAAAATTGCTCGACAACATTCTATCGAACAGGAAGCAAGCGAACGAAAGAAAAATTTTCTCGAAGTTTCTTTCGGTTTAAATGAAGAACGCGCTTTCATTGAAGCGAAGCGATGTTTGGAATGTAAAAATCCTATTTGTACGGAAGGATGTCCCGTAGGAATTGATATCCGCAGTTTTGTTCAACTAATTTTGCAGAAAGATTATCTTGGCGCAGTTCAAAAAATTCGCGAAACAAATTACCTTCCCGCAATTTGCGGTCGCGTGTGTCCGCAAGAAACACAATGCGAACAGGTTTGCACAATGGGAAAAAAGCACGAGCCGGTTGCTATCGGGAAATTAGAACGCTTTGTTGCCGATTTTGAACTTGCCAATAATCTTTTTTGTCCGCCAACAATCAGTGAACGCAGGGACGAAAAGGTTGCAATCGTTGGTTCAGGTCCTGCGGGACTTACCTGCGCCGCTGAATTAGGAAAACTTGGTTATCAGGTTACTATCTTTGAGGCGTTGCACGGAATCGGCGGTGTTCTTCGTTATGGAATTCCGGAATTTCGTCTACCTAAAAAAATACTTGATATCGAAGCAGAACGTATTCAAGCGCTTGGAGTAAAAATTTATACGAACTTTCTCGTCGGAAGAACTGCAACGATTGATGAATTATTTGACGAATGGAAATTCAATGCCATTTTTTTGGGAACAGGAGCAGGAACGCCTTCGTTTATGGGAATTCCCGGTGAAAGTTTGAGCGGTGTGTATTCTGCGAATGAATTTCTTACACGTATCAATTTAATGAAAGCGTACAGTTTTCCCGAATACGATACACCGATTCGAATTGGTCAACAAATTGCAGTGATTGGGGGAGGAAATACGGCAATGGATGCAGTGCGCACAGCAAAACGATTGGGAGCAGAACGAGCGTATCTTATCTATCGTCGTTCACGAGAAGAAATGCCTGCGCGCGAAGAAGAAATTCATCATGCGGAAGAAGAAGGAATAGAATTTTTACTGCTTACGAATCCTACAAAAATTCTTGGCGACAAAAATAATTGGGTGTGCGGAATCGAATGTTTGAAAATGGAACTCGGCGACTCCGATGATTCGGGAAGAAGAAAACCGGTTGCAATCAAAGATTCCGAATTTGTTATTCCCGTGCAAACAGTGATTGAAGCAGTCGGACAAAAACCGAATCCGATAATTCAGCAAACAACTTCGGGATTGAATGTCGGGAAACGGGGAACCGTTGTTGTGAACGATGTTCAACAAACAAGCCGCGAAGGAATTTTTGCTGGCGGAGATTTAACACGCGGCGGGGCAACGGTTATTCTTGCGATGGGTGATGGGAAAATTGCAGCCAAAGAAATACACAAATATCTGCAAGCGAAAAGTAAAAAACTCGAAGAGCAATTTACCGCGACAACAATTGCAGAGCCGGTTCTTGCATAAGTAACACAGAAATAACAAACATGAGGGTTCGTCGCAATGCGTTCCCTCTTTTTTTGTTTTAGTGTTCGTTGCTTTGCGAAACTCTGCGAAAAACTTTGCGCACTTTGCGGTAAAAAGAAATAGTGTTTAACCGCAGAGTAACGCGAAGTCTTGCGCAAAGAACGCAAAGGGGAAAATTCCAAATCTCAAATCCCACATCGCATATCCCAAATCTCAAATACTCAACCGGCAATCTTCAGCGATGAAATTTTTTTTTGTACTTTTGTGCAAGAGAATTTATGCTTACTCCCTGGAAAAAACTCCGACAAACGTTTGAATTAAAAAATCATTGGTGGACGTACAGAAAAGATGATGTCGTTCTTCCCAACGGAAATTCTGGCGAATATCATTACGTTCATACGAACGGTTCTGCAATGATTATTCCTATCTTGAACGACGGAAAATTTCTCCTCGTGAATCAGTTCCGTTATGTAATGAACAAAGAAAGTTTAGAATTTCCCTGCGGAAGCGTGAAAGAACAATTTTCGTTCGAAGCAACAGCGAAATGTGAACTCGCCGAAGAAACACACTACGCCGCCAAAGAAATTCTTTGCATCGGCGAATTCAATCCTTACAACGGCGTTACCGATGAACTGTGTAGAGTATTTCTTGCAAAACATTTGTTTCCCGCAATCGTTCCGCACGATGAATCGGAAGAGTTTGAAATTGTCTGTCTATCGAAGGATGAAATTAATGAAAAAATTTTTCAAGGAATTATTTGGGATGGAATGACGATTGCCGCGTGGACCATTGCGAAGCAGTTTGTTCAGTAGATTGATTTTTTTATGGCATTATTTTTTAGTCGTTCAAGATTTGTGCTTCGTTTCTTTTCTCTACTTACCGTTTTCTGTATGCTGTGTTTAACTCGCAGCATTCCCCTTTCTGCACAAATCAAAATCGGTGCTGAAGTTTTTTTCCAAAAAAATTTTTCCCTTGTTGAAGGAAAGCGCGTTGGCGTTGTCTGCAATTCGTCATCCATCGTTCAATCGCATGCACAGGGAAAAAGAAATTTCGTAGATGTATGTATAGAAAAAAACATCAACATCACAGCGATATTTTCTCCCGAACATGGATTTCGTGGAAATATTTCTGCTGGAGAAACAATTGAAAATCAAATGGATAGCGCAACCGGCATTCCGATTTTTTCTCTGTATGGAAAAACGTTGCATCCAACAAATGAAATGCTGAACAAGATTGATATACTCATTTTCGATGTACAAGATGTCGGCGCGCGATATTTTACATACGTTTCGACTATGGCAAATTGTATGGAAGCCGCCGCAAAGCAAAACGTTCCGTTCATCATTCTTGACAGACCTAATCCCATTGGAGGAAATGCTGTTGAAGGATTTTTGCTTGAAAAACAATTACAATCGTTTGTAGGAAAATTTCCCGTTCCCAATCGTCACGGATTAACGTTAGGAGAATTTGCAAAAATGATTGTCGGCGAGCAGTGGATTATGAACAGCGAGCATTTGGATTTGAAAATAATTCCTTGTGAAAACTATGAGCGCGAAATGTTTTGGAGCGATACAAAACTTCAGTGGATTTCTCCTTCGCCGAATATTGTATCTCTATCTACTGCTCTCGTGTATGCGGGAACGTGTTTGTTGGAAGGAACAAATATGTCCGAAGGAAGGGGAACAGAATTTCCGTTTCAAACTATCGGCGCACCGTGGATAGAAAGCAAACAATTGCTGAAAGAAATTTCGAGCGAACAATTGAACGGAATACAATTTTCTGTGACAGAATTTACACCGTTGCCGAATACGCAGCGCGCAATTTCTCCGAAGTTTGCGTATCAACTATGCAACGGAATTTTTCTTGAAGTTACAGACGAAAAAAAATTTGAACCGCTTGCAACGGCAATTACTCTCCTTGTTGCAGTTCAAAAACTATTCTCCGATTCACTTCGCTTCAACGAAAAACAATTCGACAGATTGGCGGGAACGGGAAAACTTCGCGAGGCAATTCTTTCACACAAAAGCGCGAAAGAAATTTCTGCAATGTGGAAAATTGATGCGAATGCGTTTGGAGAAATGCGAAAGAAATATTTGTTGTACGAATAATGTTCTGCTTTCCATAAATGAAAAACAATGTTGAAACAACGCAATTCGACTTTGACCCTCTTTGGATTGAAGGTGGTTTTGGTTCTCGCTTTCAGGGATTTCAAAATGTTATGCGGCAACGGATCCGCGATGTTCTTCTCGTTTCCAGTTTATACGATTTGTATCTTTTTGAAGAAGATGGAAGACTGTACGAACTCATTCGCAACGAGTATCACGATTTGTACATCAGCCACGCACCGGAAATTACCCGCGTATCCAGTGGAAGAGATGCATTGAAACTGGTGTCGGAAGAAAAACGATTCGACCTTTTGATTACAACGCTGCACATCGAAGATATGCACGCATTGAAGTTTGCGCAACTTATTCGAGACGCAGGAGTTTCCATTCCCATCATCCTTCTTGCGTACGACGACCGCGAGTTGAAAGAATTGGTAACGCATCACGATGTTTCGGCGTTCACGAAAATTTTTCTATGGCAAGGAGATTATCGGCTCATCATCGGCATCATTAAACATCTCGAGGATAAAATGAATGTCGAACACGATACGAAAACCGCAGGCGTTCAATCCATTATACTTATCGAAGACGACATACGATATTACTCATTGTTTCTTCCTGCGATCTATTCGGAAATTCTTGAACAATCGCGGCGACTTATTTCCGAAGGAATGAATCTCTCTCATAAGTATTTACGAATGCGCGCGCGTCCGAAAATTCTGTTATGCACAACGTATGAAGAAGCGTGGGAATATTTTCAAAAGTATGAAGAACACATTCTCGGCATTATTTCCGATGTTGATTTTTTTCAGAACGGAAAACAAAATTCGCATGCTGGAATTGAATTTGTGCAAAATGTAAAAGAAAAATATTTTGACATTCCCGTTCTCCTGCAATCCCAATCACAAGAACATCGCAAAGAAGCACAGAACATTGGCGCATCATTTCTTGCAAAAAATTCTGAAACATTGATGAGTGAACTGCGCGAGTTTATTTTCAATTTTTTCAGTTTCGGCGATTTTATTTTTCGCACCTCGGACGGTGCACAAGTTGGCGTTGCAACGGACTTAACATCCTTGGAGGAAAATCTCCGTTCTGTTCCGATTGAAAGTGTGTTGTTTCATGCAGAACGCAATCATTTTTCGCGTTGGTTAAAAGCGCGAACGGAATTTTTACTTGCATACCAGTTGCGTCCGCGTCATATTTCGGATTATCATTCAGAAGAAGAAATGCGCGACGACCTTGTTTCGTGTCTTCGCAGTTATCGTTTCATTCAGCGCAAAGGACTCATCACCGATTTTGTGAAAGAAACATTTGACCCGCAAAACAGTTTTGCAAGAATCGGGGGAGGTTCGTTGGGAGGAAAAGCGCGCGGTTTAGGATTTATCAATGTTTTGCTTACAATGTACGATATTCGGAATAAATTTTCCGGCGTAGAAATTGTTGTTCCAACAACCGTTGTTCTCGGAACGGAAGTGTTCGACAAATTTCTCGATATGAATGAACTGCGAACATTTGCGCTGAACTCCAACAACGATGAAGAAATCACGGAAAAATTTCTGAGCGCACAAACGTTTCCCGAAAAGATTCTTCAGCAACTTTCTATGTTTTTGGAAATGATACACGAGCCGCTTGCCGTGCGTTCATCAAGTCTTCTGGAAGATTCGCAATATCATCCGTTTGCAGGAGTGTATCGCACGTATATGATTCCGAATAACAATAGCAATACGGCAACGCGTTTGGAAGAATTATTGAACACGATAAAACGAGTATATGCATCTACGTATTTTCATTCGGCGAAAGAATATATCAAAGCAACATCGTATCGTTTAGAAGAAGAAAAGATGGCGGTAATCATTCAAAAAATGATTGGAGCCGAACATTCGATTCGTTTTTATCCCGATATTTCCGGCGTTGCAAAGTCGTATAATTTTTATCCATTGCCGCCGCAAAAACCGTTGGATGGTATTGTTTCCGTTGCGCTGGGTTTGGGAAAAATCATTGTTGACGGAGGAATTACCGTACGTTTTTGTCCAAAATATCCCGCGCATTTATTGCAATTTTCTTCTGCAGAAGAAACGCTGCGGAATAATCAAACGGAATTTTTTGCACTGAAATTTCAAAGCAACGAACATGATTTTCGTTCGATGGATGATGCGCTTGTGCAGTCGCATTCGATTGATATTGCGGAAGCCGACGGAACGCTTGCGTATGTTGGCTCAACGTATTCTCTCGATAATGATGTAGTGTATGACGGTTGTTCCCAAAAGGGAATTCGTGTGGTAACGTTTGCGCCGATATTACGGAACAAAATATTTCCGCTTCCGCAAATTCTCACGATGATTTTGGATTTGGGAAGTTGGGGAATGGGTACGCCGGTGGAAATAGAATTTGCTGTGAATCTTTCCGTTGCATCGGGAAAACCAAAACAGTTTGGATTGTTGCAAATGCGTCCGCTTGTTCTCGGAAGAGAATTTCAGGAATTGCGGTTTGATGATGTAGAAAAAAATAAAATTTTGTGCGAGAGCGATCGGATATTGGGAAATGGAGTTAGTCGCGACATTTACGATATCATCGTTGTAGATATTCATCGTTTCGAACGTGCGCAGAGCAGAGAAACAGCAAGAGAAGTCGCTTTGTTCAATGAAAAACTTTGCGAAGAAAAGAAACCGTACTTGCTTATTGGCGTTGGAAGATGGGGAACGCTAGACCCGTGGTTAGGAATTCCGGTAAAGTGGGACCAAATTTCCGGCGCCAAGGTCATTGTTGAAACTCCGTTCAAAGATATGGATGTTGAGCCGTCGCAGGGTTCTCATTTTTTTCAGAACATCACGTCGTTTATGGTGGGATATTTCAGCGTGGTTCCAAAAATGAATAGTGGATTTATAGATTGGCAATGGCTTTTGGAACAAGTTGCAATCGAAGAAAAAATATATACGCGTCATCTTGCATTTGCTTTGCCGCTCGTTGTAAAAATGAACGCACACAAAAACAAAGGAGTAATTTTGAAACCGGAGTAAATGGTAGTGAAAAATGCGTGTAAATAAAGAACAATAGTGCAATTTGGATTGAAAATACCGTTGCATTACTGACGATTGCCACACATAAAATTGTATCCTCAAAAAATTATCCATTCCGTTTGCCGATTAAAACATTTTCCCCGAAGCGGAAGAAAGATTCCGGAGTTTGATAATGAATTTATGCGTGAAGTGCTTATGGATAACTACCGGATAATGTATTTGCTTACCGAAACAACTGCGTTTGTATTTACTGTTATGCACGGCAGAAGAGACGTATGGAAAAAATTATTGTGAAAATTTTGTATTACCATTATGCGCCGCGACAAGAGAAAACTTTTACTCCGTACGATTTTACTTGCAATGGTAAGTTGTGTTTTGGTTGGGCAACGGATGCGAACGTAAACGATTTATTATATTGAAACAGAAATTTTGAAAGAAAACACTATGTCAAAAGTTAAAGAACCAACAACAAAATACTCTGTTACGGTGCAAACACATTCGGCAGAAATGCTTTTACAAGAAATTCAGGAACTTCCCAAAGAGGTAATTTCGGATGTGATGAAGTATATCCAATCGTTGAGAATGAAAACAACCGGAAAAAAAATGGACAAACATGCTCTGCGTTCCTATGTTGGAAAAATAAAGTTAGCCATTGACCCCAAAAAATTCCAAAAAGCGATACGCGATGAGTGGGAATAATATTCTTTTGGATACGAATGCAGTTTTATATGCGCTGGGAGGAAAACTTGATTTAGAAACAATTCCCGATGGAGTATTTTCTATTTCATTTGTGACAGAGTTGGAATTGCTCTCCTACCCAAAATTGACAAAAGAAAACGAAGAACTTATTGAACAATTCTTGAGCGACATTGAAATTATTGAAATGAATCAGGAAATAAAACGAGAGACAATTCACTTACGAAAAAACCATAAATTGAAATTACCCGATGCATTGATTTGCGCAACTTCTCTTTACAAAGATGCAACGCTACTTACGTATGACAAGAAATTGAAAAAGGTTAACGAGATAAATGTTTTAGTTTTGAAATAAGATTTTTTGCACTTTACATTTTTTATTTTGCCTTGCCCTTATGCACCACAACAAGAGAAAAATTTTTACTCTTTACGATTTTACTTGCAAGTGTGAGTTGTGTTTTGGTTGAGCAACGGGCAAAGACACAAATTTTATTTCTGAATGAAATCCTATAACTTTAGACCGTATTTTGAAAACGAAGTGTTACGAAAGCGACCATACTTGAAGAAAGAATGGTGTATAAGAGTAGTAGAAAACCCAATGAAAATAGAGCCACAAGAACACAACCGATTTATATTTTGGGGAAGAATTGAAGAACTTGGCAATAGAGTTTTACGAGTAATTACATTAGAAGATACAACAACAATTCACAACCCATTTCCCGATAGAGGTTTTAGATTATGAGATTACAATATTATCCCGAAACAGATTCGCTTTACATTGATTTAACTTCAAAGACGAGTGTAGAGAGTAAAGAAATTTCCGATGGAGTTGTGTTGGATTACGATGAAGTTGGAAATTTAGTTGGCATTGATATTGACAACGCAAGCAACAAAATAGAAATGAAAAAGTTGATTGTAAATAAATTGCCCGCAGAAATGCAATTGCTTGCAGCGTGAGGTTTTGTTGGTTTTATGCAACTTCCCCATAAAGAAAATGCGTATGTTCCGTTTGAAAAACTTACTGATTATTTACTTTCTCCGTTGCATAGTGTTGGAAAACATAAGATGAGAGTTTTACGAAAAGTTGGTTTTGATGAAGCGAATATAGAAAAACTTGAAAATGCACTATTAGAAATTGCAAAGAAAGAAACAATAACGCAAACACTGCAAACAAACTACGGAATGAAATACGTTATTGATGGAATACTAAACTCACCAAACGGCACGACAATAAAAATAAGAACCATTTGGATTATCGAACACGAAAAGACTACTCCTCGTTTTGTAACACTCTATCCATTATAGAAAGGTAACAATATGTTTAACGAACTCGATACAATAGTTTTAGCAAAAAATATACACGAACACCATTTAACCATTGGCGATGTTGGCGCAATTGTGTACAAATACGAAAACGCCGATGCGTATGAAGTAGAATTTGTAACAGCAGAAGGAAATACTGTTGCTGTTGTTACATTGGAAGAAAAAGACATACGCCCGATGGAGCATAATGAAATTTTGCACGTGAGAGAATTGCTTGCCGCGTAAATTTTTACACTTTACATTTTTACTTTTGCCTTGACTTTATGCACCACCGCAACGAGATAAAATTTTTACTCCTTACGATTTTACTTGCGAGTGTAAGTTGTGTTTTGGCTGCGCAATGAGCAAAGACACAAACGTTGACGATAAAACAAAAGAATCGTAAATTTACGCCGCAATTTTTAAGAAGAAAGAAAAACTATGCCTACAATAAAAATCCAAAAAGAACAATGGGGAACAATCTGGAAATTCCTTACAAAGATTGGACCGGTAACGAGAATTTCTAAAGACTACATTTATGAAATTAGTCCTCAGCAATTGGAAGCCCTTTGCAATGCTGGGCTCCCATTTGAAACAGTAAAAACAGAAACAACGAAATTTAATAAGCCCGATGTCCAGTATAGCACGGCAGTATGAAATTTTTCTGCCGATTTTGTATAACGATGGCTCAGAAGTCGAACAAGAAAAATTTGACGTTGTTGAGCAAGAACTGGTTGAACGATTTGGCGGCGTTACTGCGGTACAACGGCAATTTCCTTTACGGGGAATTTGGCGCGGCGAGAAACAAACGTACCTCGACAAAATTGTTGTATTTACCGTTGTAGATTTTTCCAGTGGAAGAAGTAATGAGTTTTTTGAGGACTACAAAGAAGAGTTAAAACACCGTTTTCAACAAGAGGAAATATTGATAACTGCTCACGACTTGACAATTATTTGAAAGCAATTTTATGCACCACACCTTTACCTCCCGCCGCAACGAGAGAAAATTTTTACTCCGTACTATTTTACTTGCAAGTGTATGTAGTATTTTGGTTACGCAACGGACAAATGCGCAAACGATTTCCGATGTTTCCTTAAGAGCAGAAAACGACAAAGTTCTTATCAAGTACTATTTATCTCCTTCAAAGGAAAACCAATCTTATGATGTGACGGTACGGGTATCTTCAGATGGTGGAGATAATTTTATATCTCCACATTCTGTTTCTGGTGATGTTGGTACGGTTTCCGGTAGCGGTTGGAAAAACATTTATTGGAATGTCTTTGAAGATGTAGACTTATTTGACGGAGATGCGTGTATTGCGAAAGTGGAAGCAGAGGAAATCAGAACTACTGTAGACGTACTTTCAGATATTTTTATTGGAAATGAAAAAGTCAAAGACAACCTCAATGGCTTTATTATTCATGCAGGGTGGAACAAAACGAGTTTCCTCAACTCCACTTTTAAAAATGCAATAGATAATGGTATAATTAAAAATAGTGGGGGGATAGAGTTGGGAATTAAATATGCACACATGCCTTTCAACTTTGATATAAACTTTTTTACGACATCAATTGACGCACCAACTATTGGAGATTCAATAAGCCATAGGGGGATGAATTTTTCTTTATCACTTCTTGTACTTCCAAGTCTTCAATATGTTGTACCTTCGATTATTTCCGGTTATCAATTTTCTGCTATTTCGATGGAAGAATTTTCAAGTCCAACAAGTCAGGCAAATACATCTTCTCTTTTCTATGGTGCTGGTGTAGAAATAAATTTTCATCCTTTGATGAAGATTGTCGGAGAGTATAAACGCTCAATCGGATTAGAAAAAAGAAATTGGGACCAACTATTTATTTCAATAGGTTGTAATTATTCATCTTATTTCAATAGGTTGTAATTATTCATCAATAATGCACTTATAAAATGAAACAACAAAAAGTTTTTTGCTACATACATTCTTTTGTCTTAATAATTTTAATCAATCTGAACAGTTGTGCGGACAAAAATCCTGAAACTCTAACATCTCAGTTTTTCGGAGAATCTGAATTTGACTTATCTATTCTGCAACCTCACGGAGGAGAATCCTTTCCCAAGGGTGGAACATGCTTAATTCAGTGGCAAAATAAAAAAAAATTTGATAATGTTGATATTGAGTTATACAAGGGAGATGAGAACTTAGGGAATATTGTGTCCGCTGCCAGTGACGTTGGAGAATTCATCTGGGAAATCTCAACCTCGATAGATGTTAGCAATAATTACAAAATTAAAATTATCGGTTCATCATCTAATTCAAGAGTTTTTATTTTTAGCAAAACGTTTTCGATTTATGAGCCTCCGTTGACAATAA
>VGWC01000033.1 GCA_016873775.1 Ignavibacteria bacterium
TGCACTTCTCGAATCAATGCAAGAGCACAATGTAACTGCGGCGGGACAAACATATCATCTCGACGAACCGTTTTTTGTTCTCGCAACGCAAAATCCGATTGAGCAGGAAGGAACATATCCTTTGCCCGAAGCGCAACTCGATAGATTTATGTTCAACTTGTGGCTCGATTATCCTTCGGCGAAAGAAGAACAAGCAATTGTAAAATCAACGACGAGTTCCGTTGTTCCGAAGTTGGAAAAAACTTTATCTGCGAAAGAAATTATCTTCTTTCAGGATTTAGTTCGCCGCGTTCCTGTTGCCGATAACGTGATTGAGTTTGCAGTACATCTCGTTACAAAAACTCGTCCGAACGATTCCACTGCGCCGAAGTTTATCAAAGATTGGTTGCGTTGGGGAGCGGGACCACGCGCATCGCAATATTTAATTCTCGGCGCGAAAACAAAAGCAATTCTCGAAGGACGACACACGCCGGAAATTGCCGATGTGAAAGCAATGTCGGGACCAGTGTTGCGTCATCGCATTGTTCCCAATTTCAATGCAGAAGCAGAAGGTGTTTCTGCAATTTCGATTGTGGAAAAACTTCTTGCGTCAAATTAAACGTCTGATATACGAATGACGAATAACTAATGACTAATTACTCTTATTTGAAAAGTCATTGGTTATTCGTCATTGGTCATTAGTAAAATGTCATCAACTTTTCATCTTTCCACAAGCGGAAATATTTTTCTTCTGATTGCGTTTGTTCTTGTAGCAATCGCCGGCGCATTTATTTTTTATCGCTTCACACTTCCTCCCGTTCCCAATTCGAAAAGAATTTTTCTTGCAACGCTTCGTTCGCTCGCATTGAGTTTATTGTTGCTATTATTGTTTGAACCGATTCTCTCGCTCGTAAAAACATTTCAGCAAGAACCTACGATTGCAATTCTTCTCGATAACTCATTGAGTATGACATTGCCGAATGGAGCAAAACAACGAAAAGATTTAGTGATAGAAAAATTCTCCGAAGAAAACTTAAAGAAAATTTCTTCTAAACTTTCGCCGAAACTATTTTCATTTGAACAAAAAGCAAAACAACTTCGAGCGATTGATTCGATGCAATTCAATGGCGAACTCACAAACATTGCGCAATCGCTTTCCGATGTAAAGAAAGAAATGCTTTCGCAAAACACGCAAGCGATTTTACTTGTGAGCGACGGAAATGTTACCGAAGGAGTGAATCCGATTTACGAAGCGGAAGAACTCGGTGTTCCGATTTTCACTGTCGGACTTGGCGATACGGTTGAACAAAAAGATATTCTCGTTTCAAAACTCATTACGAATAATGTTGCATATGCGGAAACAAAACTTCCCATTGATGTTTCGATTCGCAATGTTGGCTTCGATAATCATAATGTGCAAGTTTCGTTGTTAGAAGATGGAAAACAAATCGAACAGAAAATTGTATCACTGAAAAAAGAACAGCGGGAAATTCCGCTTTCCTTTTCTGTCGAACTCAAAAACGAAGGTGTGAAAAAATTTTCTGTCAATGTTTCTTCGCTCAAAGATGAACTCACAACAAGCAACAATACACAAACTGTTTTCGTGAATGTTTTGAAAAGTAAAACGCCAATTGTTTTATTTGCCGGAACTCCAACTCCAGACGTTGCAGCGATTCGACAATTGCTGAACGAAGATGGACATTTTTCGTTGCATACGTTTGTTCAGAAAAAGCAGAATGAATTTTACGAAGGAATTGTTTCTCAGAAAACTCTCGATAGTGCAGAATGTTTTGTGTTTGTGAATTTTCCTTCGAGCGCAACGAGTTCACAAACAATTCAACAACTTGCAGAATTATTTCAACGCAAACAATCGTCGTTATTTTTCATTGGCGGAAAAAATGTTGATTACAACAAATTGAAACAATTTCAAAATTTTCTTCCATTTGGTTGGAACAGCGTAAGCGCAAGCGAGTTGGAAATATTTTGTGAAGTAGAAAATCAATCGTTGTCGAATGTACTACTCAATGCAAGCGGAACAATCACCGTTTCCACGTGGAATCAACTTCCTCCGTTGTACAAAACACAAACAATCGTTGAAGCGAAAGCTGATGCAGACGTGCTTGCGTATTCTCGGCTGCAAACAATTTCGTTGAATGAGCCCCTATTGTTGGCACGTTCACTCAATCGTCAGCGAACCGTTGCGTTTGTCGGTTATGGAATGTATCGCTGGCGTTTGATGAGCGGTGGAAATTCTTCCGTACAAAATTTTCTTCCGACATTTTTTACGAATGCAATTCGCTGGTTGATTTCCAATGAGAATGATAAACCGATTCGTGTTGCGCCGACGAAACAAATTTTTTCCGGTACCGAGCCGGTTGAATTTTCCGGCATTGTTTCCAACGAACAACTTCAACCACTCGATTATGCGAATATTGAAATTACCACTACGAAAGAAAATTTTTCTCGTAGTTTTGTTCTTCAAAATATTGGAAGTGGAAAGTACAACGGTACACTCGATGATTTGGAGGCGGGAGATTATTCCTATTCTGCCAAAATAAAACGAGGAGATATTGAAATCGGGAAAGATGGTGGGAAGTTTTCTGTCGGTTCACTCACGGTTGAATTTTTGAAAACAACGATGGATAAGCAACTTCTCGAACAACTCGCATATAAAACCGGCGGAGAATTTGCAACATCGGAAAATTACAATGCGCTTTTAGAAAAAATTCTTTCCCGAAATTTTGAGCCGAAGGAAAAGATTCAACATTCCGAAATTGAACTTTGGCATTGGCAATATATTTTATACGGAATAATTTTTCTTCTTGCAATGGAGTGGTTTGTAAGAAGAAGAAGTGGAATGTTGTAAGCGATGTGAGATTTGCGGTTTTAAATTACCTGCGCATACCGCAAATCCCACATCACATATCTGTTTTCTGTTACGATACAGAAGAATTGCTTTCGTTTGCTTGTGTTGGAGGAATTATTTTTTGCTGTTCGTTTTTCTTATCAATAACAAAATATGTTATGAGAAGTGCAAGACCAATGGAAATTGCAATAATGGAGAATTTAAATTCATCGCTGATATGTCTGTCCATCGTGTCAAAATAACCGACGAGAACAAAACCAACTCCCGTAAAGAAAAACATCATTCCCCATTTGAGTGTGGAGTATTTATCCTTTTGTTTTGATTTGTCGCGTTGAAAAACTGCATTAATCATTTCCGGGGTCATTCCGCGTTCCATCGCGTACATTTTTTCGCGATGTCTGGAAATGATGAAAATGCTGAAGACGATAGCCATTGTGATAAAGAGTGAAGTTGGAACGATAATTTCTGCCATAACAATTTTCCTTTATGAAATGTAAGTTGAATATGTTGTAATAAATAATTGTAGTTGCTGTATCGTTTGACTTGTTCTCCAGAAAAAATGTTTCTTTCGCCGAAAGATTTTTTGTAATTTCGCCCCGAGCTTTTTTTCCGATTGAAAGAAACCTTTCTATTTCTTTGTTAGTCTAATGACTCGTGAGACGAATATATCAGCATTCGGTATGCTACTAAGCGATAGCGATATCATTCAACGCGTGAATGCTGGCGACACACGACAATTTGCGGTTTTGTTGGAACGCTATCAAAATAAAGCGTACACACTTGCAATTCGTTTGCTCAAAAATCGTGAAGATGCGGAGGAAGCGACGCAGGATGCATTTATTCGCGCATTTAGGGCGTTAAAAAAATTTCAAGGTTCTTCTTCCTTTGGAACGTGGCTGTACAGAATTGTCTACAATGTTTCACTCTCTAAACTCAGTTCAAGAAAAGATATTTTTCAACCGCTTGAAACGGAAAGTGAAGACGATGAACCGCAGCGTGAGTTAGCGATAGAACCTTCTGCCGTTGATACGACGTACGAACGGGAAGAAACTAAAACACTCGTTCGCAACACAATGGAAAAATTACCGCAACATTATCAGGTGATTTTGACATTATTTTATATTGAAGAATTACGCTACGATGAAATTTGCGAAGTTACCGGACTTCCTTTAGGAACAGTAAAAACACATTTATTTCGAGCGCGAACCGCATTACAAAAAATTATTTCCAAAGATTTTTCTCGGGAAGAAATTTCCTTATGAATCACCCTTCGAACATACAACTTAATGAATACGCTGACAATGCGTTGTTGCTAAGAGAGAGAGATTCCGTTCACCGACACGTTCGTGAATGTTATCAATGTCGTCGCTTTGTTCAATCGTTGCAATCTTTGGGAACGGTAATTCGCCAAACATCCCTGGAAACGCCTTCGCCGAATTTTACCGAACGTGTAATGTTTTCTGTAACGCAAGAAACGTTTTTCTCATTCGCATGGAAGCCGTTGATACTGTTTGTTCTTATATTTTTGGTCAATACAATTTTCGTGTATCAGCAAGGAAATCCACCGGAAATAACGGCACCTTCGCAAACGAATAATTTAATTCAGTTGGTAAAAAATTATGTTGCGTTCGGTACGCAAATGTTCGCTGGTTTTGTAGAAAAGTATTTATCGCTTATCGGAGGAAGTTTTTTTGCTCATTCGTGGTACCTTGTTGTTGCCTTGCTTGGCGCCTATCTCTTTGATAAATTCTATTTGAATGCACTCGTTCGGAAGAAAGTGTAATTCTCTCTAATTTTCCCTATCTTTTCCGCGAAAAAATTTCAAGCAAAATTTCTTTCGCCTTTGTGAAAACGCTTCTTCGATTTGTAAAAATAGAACATTCTCTTTTTTCGCTTCCGCTTATTTTTTCCGGAATATTTCTTGCGGAAAATGCGAAAGAAATTTTCACGTTCACGTTTTTTATTCTCGTTTTACTTGCGGCAATTTCCGCTCGACTTGTAGCAATGTCGCTCAACAGAATTATTGATAGAGAAATTGACAAACGCAATCCGCGCACAGCAATACGCGAACTTCCCAGTGGAAAAATGACATTATCGTATGCTTCAATAATTACAATAATTTCAAGTGCAATTTATTTTTCCGCTGCGTTTAATGTTTCGGAATTTTGTTTCGTGCTTTCTCCGATTCCACTTATCATATTTATTGTTTACCCATATCTCAAACGCTTCACGCAATTTGCGCATTTTGGCGTTGGTATAGGATTATCAATGGCTCCGCTGGGCGGTTGGTTTGCGGCAAAAAGTTTCGGGGGAAATTTTCTCTACAATTCTTTTTTCGATTTGCTTCCGGGAATGTTCATTACACTTTTCACGATTTTGTGGGGAACGGGATTCGATATTATTTATTCTACACTCGATGAAGAGTTTGATAAGAGAGAAAATCTCTTTTCGTTTCCTTCGCGTTTCGGAAAAGAAAAAGCGTTACAATATTCTGCATTGCTCCATATTCTTGCGTTCTGTGTTCTCGTTGCGCTGTATTTTGTTTCGGTGAAAAGTTTCATAGCGCTCCCATTTCTTTTACTCAGCGGATTTCTTCTATATCTCGAACAAAAAAAATCAAACGACGTTGAACTTGCATTTTTCAAAATCAATGCGGTGTTGGGATTTGTCGTATTCATTATGGTTTTACTGAAAAATTAAAAAAGTTATTAGTCATTGGTAATTTGTCATTAGTTCTACTTTTGAACAAACTACCAATTACTAATGACCAATGACAAATTGCTTTTCAAAAAAAATGAAGATAATAGTAGGTATTACTGGAAGTTCCGGCGCAATTTACGCACAAAAATTTTTAGAGAAATGTCCCGATGATAAATTCCTTGTTGTAAGTAAGTGGGGAAAAGCGTTGCTGAAGGATGAACTGCGAATTTCTGAAAAAGAATTGCAACCGTTTATCAAAAAACAATTTGACGACAACGATTTAACTGCGCCAATTGCTTCAGGCTCAAATTATTTCGATGCATTTGTCATTCTTCCATGTTCCACTTCTACTCTTGGGAAAATTGCAAGCGGCATCGGCGATACGTTGATAACACGCGCTGCCGCGGTGTGTTTGAAAGAGCGATACAAACTCATTCTCTGCATTCGCGAAACGCCGCTTTCCACTATTTCACTCGAGCAATGCACCAAACTTTCAACAAACGGAGTAATTATTATGCCGATTTCCCCGCCGCTTTATTTTGTTCCCAAAACTGTTGACGAATACGTGAGCGCTTTTGTCGAAAAAGTATTGCACGTTATCGGTGTGCGAAATGCGAAAGGATGGAGAAGCGAGGAATTGGAGTAAAGAAATAAGGTCGTGTTTTACGAGAGTTGCTGGCATCTTTCAAAGACTGTAAACGGTCTTGCTGGACGAAAAAAATCATCAATGATTCTTTGGTTCAATCCCGATGTATCGGGTTTTTTTTGCCGTAGCGCGACCATTGATAGTCGTGGAAAAATTTTCTTTTTATTCTCTATTTTCCATTTATCAATACTAGAAATCGCTGAATGGGGAAGAAATGTCTTAATGAGTCATTCTCGATTCATTGGGATACTTTGACACAAAATCACTTTCCATTCTATAGGTCAAGGAACGTAGCCGTATCTTTAACAAGTTGACAAAAAATTATTTTTACTAAACATACGAGGCACAAATTTTTCTCATCCATTTCTTTTATCTCTTTTCCCTTCATATTTTCTCCTATAATTTTTTCAATCCCGTTGTCAAAAAAGAAATCTCAAAAACAAAAACCTGATTCATCTCCGCGGCGACGATGGCAAATTCTTTCCGTCGTGTTGATGCTTGCGGCGTTGTTTCTCATTGTGAGCATCGTTACGTTTTCCGATGACGATATTCGCATAGTCGAAGGACGTTCGTTCGTTTCCCTGTTCTCATCGTCGTTTTCACCACAAGAAGCGGGCAAGCCGGAAACGCCGATCAATGTTAATAACTCGCTCGGACTTTTTGGCGCGTGGGTTGCAAACTTCTGTATCACGTTTTCGCTTGGCTATCCTGTCATCGCTTTTCCATTCTTAATATTATTGTGGGGAAGCACAATTCTCTTTCGTTGGAATACTATCAAACTTGTTGTGTTCACGAGTTATGCTGTAATTTTTTCACTGCTGCTTTCTTCGTTCTTCGGAATTGTTCCCCGCATGTTTTCATTGCAACTTTCTTCATCGTGGAGCGGAGTTGTCGGCGCATTTCTTGCAGAAGGATTTATCAAATTTCTTGGCAATGTCGGCGCATTCCTAATAACACTTGCGGGGCTTTTTATCACGTTTGTTCTTGCTGCCAAAATAGATTTATTCCGAGCCGCGCAAGGAATGAAATCTGCGACAACAACCTCATTCCAATGGATAAAAGAAAAATTTTCTAACGAAAAGAGCAACGACGATGAACCAGGCGATTCCTTTTTCAGTATAAAGAAAACGGATGACGAAGTTGAAAACGAAAGTATAACAGATGATTACGAAGAAGAATGTTTTGACGAAGAAGCATCCAAAGAACAAGAAGAACAAACGATTTCACCCCCCATCATTGAAATACGAAAGGAACCGGAACCAAGAAAAATTGTTTCACCAAAAAAGAAAGAACAGAAATATTCGCACGAAACAGAAATTGTTAAGGGCGCATTGCCGGAAGACCAACTCGATTATGTTCTTCCTTCAGTGGATTTGCTCGAGCCGATAAAAAAACAGGAAGAAATTTCTAAAGACGAACTCGAAGCGAACGCAGAACTTGTAAAAGTAAAACTTGCGAACTTCGATGTGAACATAGAAAAAGTTGCTGTAACACCGGGTCCTGTTGTAACGTTATATGAACTTACTCCCGCAACCGATGTGAAGATAAGTCGTATTGTTGCGCTTCAGGACGATTTGCAACTTGCGCTTTCTGCACGTGGAATTCGAATCATTGCGCCTATTCCCGGAAGAAATACCGTCGGTGTTGAAATTCCCAATCGCAATCCTTCCATCGTTCAGTTGCGCAGCATTATTCATTCGTCGCGATTTCAGGAATCGAAAGGAAAACTTGTATTGGGGATCGGAAAAACAATCTCGGGAGAAATTTATGTTGATGACTTATCCAAGATGCCGCATTTGTTAATAGCAGGCGCAACGGGTTCGGGCAAAAGCGTTGGCATCAATACGATTGTGATGAGTTTGTTATACCGAATGTATCCGCATGAATTGAAATTTGTCATTGTTGACCCGAAAAAAATCGAGATGTCGCATTATGCGGCGTTGCGGAATCATTATCTTGCCGTTTCGCCGGATATTGACGAAGATATTATTACGAATTCGAACAACGCGGTTATTGTGCTGAAAAGTTTAACGTTTGAAATGGATGCGCGGTATGATTTGCTTGCCAATGCAGGGGTGCGCAATATTTCCGATTACAACGAAAAATTTAATGCGGGAAAAATTCCTGTTTCGGCGGAAGAAGAAAACAGAATTCGTCATCGTCGGTTGCCGTATATTGTTGTTGTCATTGATGAACTCGCCGATTTGATGCTGACCGCGGGGAAAGACGTGGAAACTTCTATTGCACGCCTTGCGCAAATGGCTCGTGCTGTTGGAATTCATCTTGTGCTTGCAACACAACGTCCTTCTGTAGATGTTATCACCGGTGTTATCAAAGCGAATTTTCCCGCGCGCATTGCGTATCAAGTTGCAACGAAAATTGATTCGCGCACGATTCTCGATATGAATGGCGCGGAACAACTTATAGGACAAGGCGATATGTTGTTTCTTCCGGGAAGTAATCCGAAACCGATGCGAATGCAGAACGCATTTGTTTCTACAGAAGAAGTGGAACGCGTTACAGATTATATTGCATCGCAACCGGGATATGCAGAACCGTATCGACTTCCGTCAATCGTGGAGAAAAAACAAACAGGAATAAACGGAGAAGAAATTGCGGGATTAGATGATAAACTGATTGTCGAAGCCGCGCATCTCGTTGTTGCGCATCAGCAAGGTTCCGTTTCGTTGTTGCAGCGGCGACTTGAAGTAGGTTATGCGCGGGCAGGGAAATTGATTGATGCCCTCGAAAAAATTGGTGTTGTTGGTCCTCACACAGGAAGCAAAGCCCGCGATGTTTTGATTGATACGGAAGAAGAACTTTCGAGAATATTGGAAAGTTGGAACATCCGATAACAATGAAAAATTTCAAATTAAAAATGAAAAGTTGTTTTGAAATTGATTTACGGATTACGAATTACCAATTGCTAATGATTGTGATTGGTATTTTCTCCTTGTTCTCTACGCGTTGCTCTCCGCTTTATGCTCAAACCGATGATGCGCAGAACATTCTCAAAAAACTTTCAGCGAAATACGAAACAATCAACGATGCAACGTTCGATTTTTCGCAAACGATACGCATTGGCGTGATGAAACGCGAGCAATCGTTTGAAGGAACACTGATGATGAAACGGGGAAAAAAATACCGTATCGAACTTGAGCAGCAGATAGTTGTAACCAACGGAAACATTGTTTGGTCGTATTCGAAAGCGAATCAGCAAACGTTGATTGATTCCATGCGCGACGACCCGAAAAATTTTTCACCCGAAAAAATTTTACTGCAGGTGCCGGAAAATTTTAATTCAATATTTTTGAAAACGGAAAAACTCGACGGCAAACAAATGAGTGTTCTGAAATTGACTCCGAAAGACGTTCGTTCGTTTATTGCTTCGATGAAAATATGGTTTGATGCTACAGATTCGCTGATGAAGAAAGCGGAAGTTATAGATGTGAACGACAATTTCACGCAATATGTTGTGAAGAAAATTTCTCTCAACAACAATATTGACGACGCAGCGTTTCACTTTACAATCCCTGAAAAAAGCGAAGTCATAGATTTGCGATGAATGGAACAATAAAAACATTCCTGAAATTCGGGATAAGTTTTTTGCTGACTGCAGGATTTCTTTTTCTATCGTTTCGCGGAACAGATTGGAATGCGCTTGTAGATTCATTACGAAGAGCGAATTACTGGTGGATGGTTGTAATGTTCATCGTACTAATGTTAAGCCACGCAGTTCGCGCGTATCGTTGGAAATATTTTCTTGCGCCGATAAAAAAGAGCGTTCGCTATCGCAATTTATTTTCCTCATTGATGATTGGGTATATGGTCAATAATTTTCTTCCACGCGCCGGTGAACTCGTGCGTCCGTACACCATTGGAAAACTTGAAGGATTTTCGCGAAGTTCGGCGTTGGGAACTGTTGTAATGGAGCGGCTCATTGATTTTCTTTCGTTCATAGTTCTGGTTACGTTCATACCGTTTGCATATTCAGGTCCATTGACAGAACAATTTCCGTGGCTTGTAGAGACAAGTGTTATTGTGAGTGTTGTAACGCTCTTTGCAATTAGTTGTATTCTTATTCTTCTTTCGCGCAGAGATTTTGTGTTTCGTTTGTTTGGATTTCTAACTCGATGGATTCCGAAGCCAACAGCGGAAAAAATTGAACAGATTGCTCATAAATTTCTTGACGGATTTCTTTTCTTAAAAGAACCAAAACACTATGCGATGATTATACTCACGAGTATTCTCGTGTGGCTTCTCTACATTATTATGATGTGGGTTGCGTTTTTTTCTTTTCAGGAAATGAACAACTCATTGCTCGATTTCAGCGCGGCGCTCGTATTGCAGGCAATGTCGAGTATAGGCGTAGCAATACCAACACCGGGAGCAACGGGTTCTTATCATTTAATTACGATTCAATCGCTCACGCGTTTGTACGGCATTAATGAAACGGTCGCGCGGAGTTATGCAACGCTTACGCATGCAGTTGGATTTTTAGGAGTCGTTGTTGTGGGATTGTATTATTTCATCCGCGACCATTTACGCGTTTCCGAAGTGTTGTATGAAAATATTGCTGTTGAAGAATAAAAATAGCAATTTCCAATCGGTATTAGAGCGAATGTTTTTTTCATTCGTGCTGTTCGTTCATTTCACGTTACCGCTTTATTCACAAGCAACTCATACTACAAAGCCTGTTCTGCCTTCGAGGAAAGATTTATTTCAGAATGTTTCATTAAGTTTTTCCGCAGGAATGGGAGTATCGCTTATCAGTCTTCCTGATATTGCTGATTACATCAATTCTAACAATCCCGAAGAACGTGCAGATGAGTTCAGAGTTGTTCCCGATTTTTTTTCTTCTGGAGAAATTTTCCTCACGAAATCGTTGGGGGCAAAACTGGAATATGAATATATGTTCACGTCGTATAATTCTCTACAAAATGATTTTTCACGTAGCGAACGTATTGAATGGCATATGCCGACGTTGATTGTGCAACAATTATTTCCTTCCGATTATTCAATGTTGAAATTAGGTGCAGGAGTTGGTTATCATTGGGGAAACGTGGAAGAAACATACTATGGATTTTCCACCGATTATATTTCGTACGGAATAGGTGTGAAAGGGGAAGTGGAAGGGAACACTGCGCTCAGCGAAAATTTGTTTGTGTATTTTGCCGCAGATTTGCGCATCAATTTTTACGGAACACTTCGTTCGCGCGAAGGAGAAACAATGAGAATTAAATACAAAGAATTGGATAACAGTACAATTTATCGCACAGCAACACTCAATTTTTTTTCACTGGGTTTTAAGTTAGGAATTATTTTATACACATAAAAAACTGGTGGAAAATATGTGTAGCAAGTTTAGAGAAATGCAAAGAAGGAAGCAGAGAATTTTTTAACTCAAAAAATAAATCGTAATTTTTTTTGCAATAAAAATGCGCCTGTAGTTCAACTGGATAGAGCGTTGGCCTCCGGAGCCAAAGGTTTCGGGTTCAAATCCCGACAGGCGTACACAAATGTTCCGAATTATTAAGAAGAAGAAATTTTTATTTTTTTTCGCATAATGCTTGACAAAGTTTTCGAAGTTGTGTATATTTTCACGCATTTAAATACGATACAATAGATTTTCAATAAATCGTATGGTGTTTTTTTGTATTGCGCGTTGAAATTTCAGCGTCAAAGTTTTCAAATTCATTTAATTCAATTCACATATTTCATGGAGTTAAAAACATGGTTAAAAATATAATATCTCTATTTACGTTACTCGCAGTTGTTAGTTCAATCGCGTTTTCTTCTGGTTCAAAATTTCTCAGACCGAATCAGCCCAAAAAAGCGGCAATTGAAATTCCTTCGACTTCCGTTATCAATCCCTCCGGCGCCAGAAAATCAAGCCCAAGTCAAGATAGTCCTTTTGATTTAACTTGGGTGATGATGGACAGTATGCCAAATGCTTATGGTCCATCCAATTCTGATGTTAATCCTTTGAATTACGACCCGTGGTGCAATGCAATTGCAATGATTTATCGAGGACATTTATTGTATGACCCACCAAATCCGACGACGGGAAGTTTATGGTACGGAAAGTCCACGGATGAGTTTGCAACATGGCAACGTGTTGCGAAATTAAATGCAGATGTTGACCAATACGGACGATATCCAAGTTCTACAATTTCAAATCCGGGACATGCATCTGACCCATCCAGTACGATTTTTGAATATTCATATCCTCATCTAACTGGCGGTGCTGGTTGGGGAACTCTTGGTTACGGTTTAGATCCGTTTGGAGCGGGTACCCCATTTACTACGCTTTATACTGGACCCGGCGACTATGCTTCACAAACATATATTACTGTATCTGACGATGGTGAACCCAACGTGTACTTAATTGTAGAACGAACGACAACTCCTACAACGCTTGAATTTTGGAGAACAACAAACCAAGGTGAAACTTGGGCGGTTGCTGCTTCATGGAGTTCAGAAATTGATGTGCTATACAATTCAAGAGTTCATTGCAAAGGAAATACTGTTTATGTCGAAGTAACGACAGTTCCTGCTGGAGGAGACCATATAGTGATGAAGATAAATAAATCCACAGACAAAGGAAGTACTTGGAGTGGATGGGAAATAGTAGATTGGCGAACAATCAGTGCATTGTCCGAGTACGATGATTTTGGTACAGTTGACGGCCGAATTGCTCATGATTTTGTCGTTGATGCAAACGGAAATGAACATATTTTCGTTAGTCTTATTGATACGAACGCAACTACGGGCGGATTTGATATTGTAGAAATTTATCGCGATGGCGCAAGTTGGTCATCGTATGTAGTTGCGCCAAGAACGCAATCGTTTAAACCGGGATTTGCCGCACTTTCGCAAATGGATAATGAACTCTTCGCAACCATTAGCGAAGACAGAAACGCTATCGTTGTAAAATGGATTGATGCGCCGGCTGAAGGTGATACGGTGAACACGGATATCTTTACCCGTGGAAGAATCATTACTCAAAATTGGGGTTCTATTCAAAACCAAACACAAACCGGTGGTGACTTCGGACGTGAAATGACAACACATATTGCTTCGAGATTCGAAAATGTAGGTGCAAATAATATGGCGTATGTATATTTATCAAAAATGGAACAACTAGACCCAACAGTTACTGATCCCAATTTGGATGACACGCAACCGTGTGCTTTATGGGGTGCGAAAGCAATGGTAGATTTTACTCCTGGAGGAGGAGTCAACGAACGCGAACCTGGAGTTCCTTCGGGATATTCGCTGTATACAAACTATCCGAATCCATTTAATCCCACGACAAAAATTGCATTCGATTTACCGAACGCTTCGAATGTAACATTGAAAGTGTACGATATAACAGGAAAAGAAGTTGCAACACTTTTTGATGGATATCAGCAAGCAGGCAAATACGAAGCAACATTTGACGCTTCGAAACTTGCAAGCGGAATCTACGTTGCAAAAATGCAAGCGGGAACCTTTACCGCAAGTCAAAAAATGATTTTGACAAAGTAATAATTTATTTGGAGAAGCTCCTTTTTTTTACAAAAAGAAGGAGCTTCTCATCTTTTTATAGATGTTTCTTTTGATTTCTTGTAATCGCATTTAAAATGCTGATGATTATGAGTAAAGCGGTTTTCCTTCTCTTGTTCGTTTCCTCGACTTTTGTTCTTTCGCAAGAGAAACAATGGGTAAGTAACGATACAAGAGACTTCGAAGATGCGCAACTTGAAACACAAGTTCAGTTTTCAAAAAAGAACATTCAGAAGAAATTTTCGTATAAGCAATTGGGTTCAGGAATTCCAACAGGAATTTGGGGATATTGGGATTTTCAAAGTTATGGAGCACCGACAAATTATATAAAAATAAATCCGAATTCTTCGAACCACATACACTCGATAATGACGATTAAATACGATTCAGGCGATGGTATCACTTCACCGTCGCGTCGAATGTCCTATTCATACAGTTCCGACGGTGGCAATTCGTGGAGCGCAGTTCTTGCCGATTCTCAAACATTTCTTCCATCTGATGTGCGTTCAAATTTTGGGTCATTACAAATAGCACCTTCATCAGGGATTCCTCACATAGTTACGCAAGCGCGATTGAGCGGACAAACTGCAACGCAAACAGTTGTTTATGTTGATGAAACGGAAGGCGCGCGAAATTTTACAGAACTCGTTTCGCCGATGTTGGGAACATCGAATGACCAACCGATTTGGCCCAACAGTACATTTACGTCTTCAGGTTTTCTTTCCATTGTTGGAGGTAGAGTGAATGCTAATAAGCTTCACACAACACGAATGGCTCCCAATCAGACATTTGATAATTGGTCAAGCGAATTTGCGGTTGGCGATGACCGTTCCGCGCATATCGTTGGCGGTTCAGGAGGGAAAGTTGCATTAATAACGTACAGCAGAGCATTTGACGGTTTATACTTTTATGAATCTACGGACGAAGGAAGCACGTGGGGAACTCAACAACTCATATATCATACGGGAATTATAGGACAAGATACGTTTGCAACACAATGGACGGGATTCGATGCGATGTATGTTAATAACGATTTATTTGTGGTGTTCGGAATCGGTCAAGCAGTTTTTGATTCATTAGGTTCTTTAAAAGGTATTGCAATCAATTCGAAAGCACGTATTGTTTTATGGAAGAAAAGCACCAATGCAATTTCTACTGTAATACAGAAAAACAATGCGCCGGGAAATATGCTTGATTCGCTTTCTTCATCAACAAAGGCGCAATTCAATCATTCATTTGCATTGAATTTTCCGGTTATGGGAAAAACAGCAAACGGAACACTCATTATGGCGTGCGATTATTTTCAGCAAGGAGTTACGGATAATGACGGTTGGAATTACAGCGATATTTTAGTATGCGCTTCTTCGGATAATGGAACTACTTGGACAGCAGTTATCAACGCAACCAATACGCCAACGCTCGATGAGCGATATGTTGGTATGTCGTCGTGGAATCCGAATGGATGGGCATATCTGCAATTTCAGGAAGATGTCATCCCCGGGACATCATTCTCCGGAGACAATCGCCCAGTTTCGCGCAGTTACCAAAAATTTTTGAAATTCAGTTTGAGTCTACTCTCAACTTCTGAACAATATCAAAAACCAAAGCGGTTTTCCATTTCGCAGAATTATCCAAATCCCTTTAACCCAACGACAACTATTTCGTTTTCGTTGCCGGATGAAGCAAACGTGGTTTTGAAAGTATATACTATTTTAGGAAAAGAAATTGCAACGTTGGTAAATGAAAGAAGAAGTCAAGGTGAACACAGCGTTGTCTTTCATGCCAGCAAATTTTCGAGTGGTGTATATTTTTACCGATTGCAAGCGGGAAAATATTCTGAAATGAAGAAGATGGTTTTCATCAAGTAACGATTTTTTTTATCATTATTTACAAACATTTATTAACAATTAACTTAGGAATTGTTTATGAAGAAACTAATAACAACTTTTCTCCTTTTTGCGGGAGTAATGTCATTCATAACTCCCAACTTTGTTTATTCGCAAAGTGCAGTAGGAAAACTACAAGGAAAAATCTCCGATTCCGAAACCAGAGAAGCGCTTGTTGGTGCTACAGTCCTTATTGAAAACACACAAGTTGGTGCCGCGACGAATTTGGAAGGAGTATATGTTATTCTCAATTTGCAACCGGGAAACTACACGGTAAAAATAAGTTATCTCGGGTATCAAACGCAACGAATTGAAGGAGTTCGGATTGTATCTGGCATTACGAAAGATTTGGATGTAAAACTAAAACCCACGGGAGTTGAAGTAAATGAAATCGTTATTATGGCAGAACGTCCGCTCTTTGAAGCCAAATCTACGAACACGGTTAAGGTATTCGATACCAAAGAAGTATCACAAATTCCGATTCGCGGAGTTGAGCGTGTTGTCAGTTTGCAAGCAGGTGTTGTTTCTGCCGAAGGAAGCGGAGGTGTTGATGGGAACTCGACAATCAATGTGCGCGGTGGAAGAGGAAACGAAGTGCTATACATCGTAGATGGCGTTCCTCAAAATAGTGTTCTCACCGGCGAAAACAGAAGCCAAGTAAGTGACCGAGCCATTGAACAAATTTCGTTTCAAGTTGGAGGATATGAAGCAAAATATGGACAAGCACAAAGCGGTATAGTCAATATTACAACACGTTCGGGAAGTGCAAAATACAATGCATACGCGGAAGCGGTTACGAGTTCGTTAACGGATGATTATGGATACAATCAATATACGATGAATCTTTCGGGACCAATTATTCCTGGAGAATCAAAACATACATTGTTTTTATCCGGCGAACGCGGATGGTTTCAAGATGCAGACCCTAGTGCCGTCGGATTGAATATTCTGTCGGTGAGCAAGCAATCGAACTCGTTGCCCAACAATTCTGCTGCTGTTTGGAGATTTTCAGCAAAAACATTTCATAATCTTGATTTTATAACAGCACGCATAAGCGCAAATATCAACACTCGTAACGGTCGCGAATACGTACATTCGTACGCAAAATTGAATCAACAACATAATCCACGATTTGAAGACGTAAATCAAACGTTCAGTATGCGACTCAGTAAAGATTTCGATACGAAAACGTTCTTAAACGTCAATGTAGGATATAAACAGTTCGACAGAGAACGCGGAGACGGATTATGGTTTGATAATGTGCTTGCATACGGCGATACATCGTTGAACAGTGAGTTAGAACTTCAGGGTTCAAATCTTTCAAGAGAAGCCATTGGAGTATTTTACAAGAAAGGAAGAGTGTTCAATTCTTTCCAGAAAACAAAGAATACAACAATGACGGTGGATATGGATTTCTTTACACAAATGGATAAGCACTTAATTGAAGTCGGCGCAGGGTTTTGGTCAGAAAATATCCGATACTTGTCGTTTGGTCCATTATCGCTTGCAATAGATAAAGGAACGAGAACTCTCGACGAACGATTCAGACTTCGTAATCCTTTCACGTATGGATGGTGGATTAATAACGACGGAACATTCAGAGAAACAGGTGATGGCGAAATTGACCCTGTTACGGGATATAAAATTGCGCCGAAGAAACCGCTCATTATGTATGCGTATGTTCAAGACAGATACGAGTTGCAAGATTTAGTTTTGAATGTCGGATTACGATTCGATTATATTGATACAAAAGCAGATGTCTTGAAGGATGAATTGCTTCCGTTTGCTTTCGGCGATCCGGAAAAATATGACCCGTTAGATTTTCAAGAAGCAAAAGCAGAACAATTTATCAGCCCAAGAATCGGATTAGGATTTCCCGTTACGGCAACTACCGTGTTTCACGCGCAATGGGGGAAGTTTATTCAGAATCCACGACTTTTGGATGTCTATACAACACCGTTTGATTTACAGGATTTAATTCGCGATAATAATTTACCCGTTAATACCGGACACGTAAGCCCCGAACGTACAACACAGTATGAAATCGGATTGCGTCAAGTTCTCAGCGAAAACCAAGCGGCGCTCAACGTTACTGCATTTTACAAAAACACGCAGAATCTTACTAACAACACGACGCGTTTTTATCAGAGACAAGTAGGCGGACAAACGTTGAGATATTACGGTCCCTCCAATTTCGATTTTGGAACAGTAAAAGGAATGGCGTTTACGTTAGATATTCGAAAAATCAGTTACTTCTTTGCATCCATCAATTACACATTATCGCTTGCTGAGGGAACCGGTTCTTCGTCATCTTCGTCTTCAACGGCAACCTTTCGAAACGATGATGGCGAAGTTCCCATCGTCATTGCTCCGTTAGATTTTGACCAACGTCATACAGGAACAATCAATTTTGGTTTCGTTACGAATAGAGGAGAACTTGGCGTTTTTGAAAACGTTGCATTAAATGTTCTTACATCATTTAACAGCGGGCGTCCATATACCCCACTTCAATCGCAAGATTTACTCGCAGGAAGTTCCAATTATGGCGACACAAAAGGATATGTCAATTCTGCTTATGGACCAGGAACGTTTATAGTTAATTTAAAACTTGAAAAAACGCTACAATACGATAAACTTACCTTGACTCCTTATCTTTGGGTGGAAAATCTCTTTGACGCAGATAACGTTGTAGATGTATATCGTTCAACAGGTAATCCATATACAACCGGCTGGTTAAATTCTTCGGAAGGTCGCGCCGCAGCAAACAGCAGTCCAAACACAGAAGATTTCATTTCGGATTTCAAAGCGTGGGAAAAAGACCCTGCGAATTTTGGAATACCGCGACAAATTCGTTTGGGCTTTAAAATTAGTTTCGACGAATAACAATAAACAAATAATTTCAGATAATTTTAAGGAAACAATAAGTATGAAGAAACATATTTCCCTTCTTACGTATATCACTGCACTTTTCATTGTCCCGTCTATGCTCTTTGCAGCAAGAGAAAACGGTCCAAACTATAAAAAGCGCACGCAATATACTTCGCAGAAAAGTTCTGCACCGGATGCGTACGTGTTTTGGATAAACAACATCATTATGCCGTTTAATGCCGATGGCGTTGTTGCCGATGTTCGCGTGGGCGATATTGAAGGCGGTAGTTTTCAATCTACAGATAAACAATTTCTCTTTTCAGGAGGATTTATGCTCAGTGGAATTTCGCACGATTCTGTTCTTTGGTCGAATGCAGTAGCAAGCGCATCACGCGTTACTGACTACGTCAAGGGACGTGTTCAAGACCCTGGTTCCGATAAACCCGGAATTTATGTAGTAGATAGACTTGACCCTGCATTTGGCGAATCGTGGCAAACGTGGAAAGATGCCGTTGCAATGGGTGCTGATTTCTACGACGGAGATGGAGATGGAATCTACAGTCCCATTGATAAAAATGGAAACGGACTTTGGGATTCGAACGAAGATGCTCCTGATTTGCTCGGAGACAAAACTGCGTGGACTGTTTACAACGATGCAGTTGAATCTGCTCAAAGAAGATGGACAAATGTTAGCCCCCAAGGAATTGATATTCAGCAAACAATGTTCGGATTTCGTTCAGCTGGTTCTATTGGCAATATGCTCTTTCTTCGTTATAGAATCATCAATCGCGGAATTGTTGATGACGAAATGGATTCCGTGTTTTTTGCTGTTTGGGCAGATCCGGATTTAGGCGGAAGTCAAGGGTATACAGATGATTTAGTCGGTTGCGATACTACAAGGAATGCAGGATTTACATGGAACGATGGTCCTGATCCAACGTTTGGAGTAGAAGCGCCAGTGTTTATGATTTCGTTTTTCCAAGGTCCTGTTGCTTATGTTCCTGGAGAATCTTTTACCGACGTGAATTCGAACGGTGTCTATGATGTAGGAACGGATATACCATTAGATACTGCGTATAATGTACGTGGTCAACTACTCGGCATAGACACAATTCCCGGAGCAAAAAATCTTGGATTGTCTTCATTTGTCAATTACGTACAAAGCGATCCGACACGCGGGGACCCGAATACTCACATCGAAGCAAGAAACTATATGGTAGGACAACTGCGAACAGGAGATTTACTTGGTCCTTGCACGGATTCGTACGGAAGTGCGCACGGTGGAATTCCTTGTACTTCTATTGATTCAGTCTATTGGTATTCTGGCGACCCTGTAACGGATTACGGATGGATTTATACAACACCCGGTGATGTGCGACAGATGCAAAATATCGGTCCTTTCAAATTGAAAAAAGATGAACCCATTGATATCGTTGTTGCGTATGTTGTTGGTCGCGGTTCTGATGCGAAAAACAGTGTAGCAGTTGGAAGAACTATTGTTGATTTATCGCGAAAAGTTTATGATGGAAATTTTGAAGGAGCGCCAACGCCTCCCATCGTTCAGCCGAAAGTGCGTACAACCGAAAATACCATTGAACTTCTTTGGGATACGAAAGACCAGTTAGCGTTTAACGCGCAAAGTTCAGTGTTCGATTATGATTTGCGTTTTGAAGCATTCGAAGTTACAATGTATCATACGAATTCTACTGCGAGAGTTGAAGGCGGAAGAGAAAACGCAAAAGTTGTTGCGCGGTTTGATTTGGCGAACAATTATCAAGATATCTTGGTGGAAAGTCCGTCTACAGGAGAGCGAACAATACTCATTGCCAAAGGAACGCAAATTGATTCTGGCACCTATGCAACTGCAGAACGTGGAAGGATACGAGTGTTAATTGATACAGATCCATTTACAAGCGCACAACTGGTAAAAGGGAAACCATATTTTATTTCCGTTATCGGATATGCAGTAAACAGAAATGCATTAAAACAAGTGAACCCAAATCAAACAGTTGGTGCGTATTATTTGGACGGAGGAGCAACTGTTCAATACTCTGCAAATGCATATTCCATCCTCAATTCATCAGTTAATGGAATTCGTCCTGGTGTTGATTTCAATCAACCGTATGTCGTTGGAGATAACGCAGTTTCATTAAGCGGTGGTGCTGAAGGAACGGTTACGTATGATGAAGTTGATAAATCGCTCATAACTGGTGATGAGTATGAAGTATCTTTCTTTAAGAACAATGCATCAACGAAATACAGTATGTATTGGAGAATAAAAAACGCTTCGACAAATACGTTGCTCGTTGATAGTTTGAAAGACGATGTTCGTTCTGGCAATACGGATGCGTTTCCAATGGTTGATGGAATAATGATACGTGCAGTAGGTGTTGATGCCAGTATAAAAGCGTCATCGTATGCACCATATGCAAACAAATGGTATAGCAACTTTACGAATAAAATTACCGGAGTGTATTATACAGGAAGAGATACTGGTGTTCCGGGACTTCCTGAAATATTCCCCGGTGGGTATAATTCAACTGCAAAGTTTGAACATTTACGAAATATTGAAATACGATTTGGAGTGTCACAAAAAGCATATCGGTATGTGAAATACAAAACCGGTCCAACGTATGGAAAATTTCAATATGCAATGGCAATGCCAGTAGATAGAGATACGCTGGCGAATGGAAGAAAAGGATATCTTGATGTGCCGTTTCAGGTTTGGGTGAAAGATGCACGTTACGGTGAAGAACGTCAACTCGCATGCGGCTTTTTAGAAACGGAACAGAGTTTTCGCAAACCTAATGGTATGTGGGAACCAGATTCATTTTCCATTGCTGGAGATTCCGGTTCAAATGAATATATAGTAGTTTTTAATGCTCCATATACTGCTGATACGTCAATTGAATTTACCGGTGGAAGTTTTCACGGTGTAACACGCTGGGCAAATTTTCAAGATGGATGGCAAATTCCAACTGCGTGGGATACAACGCATATAGGATTAACTCCGGATATGTTAAAACGAGCGAATGATAAGTATTTTGGTGGCTTATACATTATTGGTTTGCAGCAAAAACGAGATACCAGTGGTAATCTTTTGAGTTATCAATCGGGAGATAAAATAACAATTCCGATTACCTATCCTTTTACCCCGAATGATACATTTAGAATTCAAACGAAAAAGAGCGGGGTGCATTTAACGTCCAGCGACAGAAGAAAAATGTTTGAGAAAGTAAATGTTTATCCTAATCCGCTTTTTGCATATAATCCACTCGGAAGTTATCTTGGCGGAAGAACAGATGACCCATTCGTTACGTTTTCCAATCTTCCGGAAGATGTTACGATAAAGATTTATACGCTTTCGGGAACACTGATTCGCACACTGACTTCAACGGATAAAGCATTAGGAATGTCCTCTCCATATCTTGAATGGGATCTTCATAATGATTATGGATTGCGCGTTGCATCCGGAATGTATATCGCAATAGTTTCTTCTCCCAACATTGGCGAGAAAGTATTGAAGTTTGCAATTATTATGCCACAAAAACAAATTCAGAAATATTAAACCAAGGAGTTCTGTTATGAAGCACGTACTATTATTCCTCACATTGATTACTCTCACTTCTTCTCTTGCAGTAGCAGGAGACGAAAAACGAAAAGGCACAAATGGTGCTGATCAATTACTTATTCCTGTTGGCGCAAGGAGCATCGCAACGGGCGGCGCTTTTATTCCAAGTCTTAAAGGAGTTGAAGCTATTTACTATAATCCTGCAGGATTATGCGCAAGCGAAAAATCTGAAGCGATGTTTAGTTATATGTCATACATCGCCGATATCAATGTTTCCTATCTTGCTGTATCTGCAAATATTGAAGATGTCGGCGCATTTGGTTTAAGTTTCAAATCGCTTGACTTCGGAGATATTCCGCAGACAACCATTGAAGACCCCGATGGTAAAACAGGAAGCACGTATTCTCCTGGTTATTATACGTTGGGACTTACGTACTCAAAAAGTATAACCGACAGAGTAAGTGCTGGATTTACCGGAAAACTTATTCACGAATCAATAATGAATACGTCAGCAACCGGCGCAGCAGTGGATTTTGGAGTTCAATACCGATTCCAAAATAATCTCTCCATTGGTGTCGCAGTTAAAAATATCGGTTCTGATATGAAGTTTGTCGGTCAAGATTTGCAAACACGAACAGAAGTTCCCGGTTCAGGTGTCGGAACAGGTAATGCTATGTATTCACCGGAAACGGAGCCATTTCAAATTCCGAGTTTTTTTGAACTTGGATTAAATTACACGCACGATTTTAACACCGAAAACTCACTGATGATGGGAACTGTTTTTAGAAATAATAACAATCTGCAAGACCAATATATGTACGGTGTTGAATACAAAGTGATGAACGTTTTTGCGCTACGAAGTGGTTACGAAATGGTTGATAGAAACAATGAATCGAATGTTTATGGATTAAACTTCGGCGTAGGTGTTGAATACGATACGGAAAACTCCGTTCGTGTTTCGTTCGATTATGCATATCGTTCGATTAAAGATTTTCCTACGGATAATCACGTATTCACTTTAAAACTCGGTATATAAATAATTTCATTATTCTCCACGAGGAATCTTGATACGTTCAAGATTCCTCTTTTTATGTACAAACAGCAATGATATATCCTTTCATACTTTTTTTTAGTTTTTATTGTTTCCTTGTTACAGAAAAAAAAACATCTCTGTTCGGTGCCTTTCAACAAGCCATTGCAATCTCCGTTGATAATGCAGGAAATATTTTTATTCTTGACAAAGCAAATCATTCGGTCCAAAAATTTTCATCAAGCGGAGATTCGCTCGCACAATTCGGAAGTATGGGATGGGGAAACTTGCAGTTCGATTCGCCGCGAGATATTTGGGTGAAAAACGGTTTAGATATTTTTGTTGCAGATTACAACAACCATCGCATTCAACGATTCAGCAGAAAACTTACGTATGTTGCTACGTTATTCACTCGCGATGATGAATCCTCGCTCACACGCTTTGGTTATCCAACTTCATTTGCAACAAATTCAAAAGGAGAACTTTTTGTGTGCGACGGAGAGAACAAACGCATTATCAAATTTTCTTCATTCGAAAAGGCAGAAATTGCATTTGGCGGGTTTGATGCGGGAAAAGGAAAACTTCGTTCGCCTCTGCAACTCGAAATAGACAGCACCGACAGAATTTTTGTTCTTGAAAACAATCGCATAGTTTCGTTCGATGCATTTGGAAATTATGTAAGAACATTCGGCGAAGATATTTTGAAGAACGCAACGGGTTTCACGGTATACAGCGATGATATACTCGTCGCAAACGGAAATGAACTTGCGCTTTTTTCGCTCGATGGCGATGTTCTCGGTACGTTACCCATATCCGATTTTATTTCCGATGATGCTCGAGATGAAATTATAGATGTCGCCGTTTGGAAAAACACGATGTATTTTCTTACTTCACATACCGTGTATGTCATTCACCAATAGATTTTTTTTGGAAAACTGTTTTTGTTTTACAAAAAATACCGTACTTTTTCCCACGTTTTTATTCACTGTAATCATAAAGGAAATTATTTATGGCTGGAAAAAGTTTAAACAAAGTAACATTAATAGGACATCTTGGCAAAGATCCTGAAATACGTTATACGAAATCCGGAATGGCGGTTGCCTCTTTCAGTCTTGCAACAAATGCAACGTGGCAAGACCAAGATGGAAATCAACAAGAAAAAACTGAATGGCACAACATTATTGCTTGGACAAAACTCGCAGAAATTTGTCAACAATGGTTAAAAAAAGGACATCAAATTTATCTTGAAGGTCGTTTGCAAACGCGCAATTGGGATGATAATGCTGGTGTCAAGCATTACATTACTGAAATCGTGATGAATGATATGATAATGTTAGGAGGGAAGCGCGACAATGCGAATGCTCCCGCAACTCCTCTCCCGGTTGAAAATTCACCATCTTCTGGTTCTCCCGACGATTTGCCGTTCTAAATATTTAACAGATTTTTTTTAATGAACCCGTGAAAAAAAACTTCATGGGTTTTTTCATTTTTATAAAAGAAAGTATATTCACCACCGATTTTAATTCACTGTTCAATTCAGTGCGTTCTTTTATATACAAACGTTGGTGTCCCGATTCTTTTCGGGATGAAAAGGGAATTCCGTGATTCTATTTGTAGAAAAATCGGAAACTGCCCCGCAACTGTAATTCCAATAATTTTTTGAACATGCGTCACTGTTCATTTTCTTGAATGGGAAGACGTTCAAAATTATACAAGATTTGTATGAGGAAAAGTCAGGAGACCTGCCAATGTTTTTTTCACAACACCTTCGAGGGAAGTTGGCGGAACAATGCATTTAGCAGGTTCATTTTCCCATCTTCTTTATTGAGGATGGGATTTTTTTT
>VGWC01000034.1 GCA_016873775.1 Ignavibacteria bacterium
ATATTTGAAATGGTATTTACATCATACACGATGCGGTAATCTCCAATGCGAATGCGATAAAATTTTTCTGCCGCAGAGAGTTTAAGCGAACCAACGGGAAATGGATTTGTTTTCAATTTCTCGAAATGCTTCCAAACTCTTTTCAGTATTGAATTAGGAAGTTTATCCAAATCCTTTTCAACCGACGGTTTGAAATCAATATTATATACGTCCACGTTTTTTTAAACGCTTTTTCATTTCCTCAAAACTGACGGGCTTTTCATCACGCCGCTCTGCAACGATTGCAAGGTCATGTAAGTCTTCGAGGAGTTGTTCGTATTGTTCGATAGGAAAAAGAACTGCTTTCTTCTTTCCTTTCGCATCAATGACAAATTCTTGGTTCTGTGTATTCATAAAGTTTTATGTTTTTGTTTAGGAGAAGTTACTAAATTATTTTCTTCGTGTCAATTCGTGAAATTCGTGGCTTACATTTACTTTTCCATAAACGATTTATGCGCCGCACTCACTCCGCATCCGATTTCAAATGCAAAACCAACTTCAGAAAGTGAACGTTCAATCGCGGCGATGCAACTTAAAATATCGAACTCATCATAATAGCCGAGGTGCGAGATGCGAAAAATTTTTCCTTTCAGTTCATCTTGTCCACCAGCGACAGTAATACCAAACGTTTTTTTCAATGTGCTGTTAAATTTTTTATTGCGCGTTTCATCGTTACGAATTTCTTCCGGAACCCACGCCGCAGTCATCGAGTTGGAAGGAGATTTCGAAAAGAATTGCAAACCGATTGCGTTACATCCTGTGCGAACAGCAGTTGCAAGCCGCGTGTGTCGCTTCCAAACATTTTCCATTCCTTCCGCTTTCATCATTTGAAGCGCTTTGTCGAGTCCAATAAAAATTGTAACGGCGGGAGTCCACGGCGTTTCGTTGTCCTTGTATGCTTTCACGCATTTTCGCAAATCAAAATAAAAGCGCGGAAGTGTAGCTGTTTCGACGAATTTCCACGCGCGTTCACTCACGGCAATAAATGCAAGCCCCGGCGGCACCATAAATCCTTTTTGCGAACCACTCAACGCGCAATCAATTCCCCATTCGTCCATTCGCATTTCAAGCGCGCCGATGGATGAAATTCCGTCAACACACACAAGCGCATTGGAATTATTGCGAACTGTTGCGGCGAGTTCTTTTAAATTGATGGATGTTCCGGTTGAAGTTTCGTTGTGTGTTAGCAATACTGCTTTTGCTTTAGGAAATTCTTTCAACGCTTTTTTCAAATCGTCCGGTTGCACTGATTCGCCCCAAGGGATTTTTATTTCGTGCACGTTCAGCCCATACACTTTACACATTTTTCCCCAACGTTCGCCGAACTTTCCCGCGTTCACAACAATAATTTCTTCGCCAGCAGAAAATAAATTTACGACAGCAGTTTCTAAAACACCTGTGCCAGAACTCGTCATCGTCCACACCATTTGTGTAGTTTGGAAAACGTATTTCAGGTTTTCATTCGTGCGTTGAAAAATTTCTGCAAACTCGACGTGGCGATGGTGAATCATCGGTTTCGCCATTTCGAGTTGCACAATTTCTGGAACGGGAGTTGGACCGGGAGTGAATAATCGGAATTTAAACATAGAAATGAAATTATGTTATTACATTTTTTAGGAGAATATATTGAAAAACGAAAATAGAGAAGAAGTAAGTGGATAGTTAACTGCTCTCGAAAATATTTTTAGAAATACTTTTCTAATCTTATCCTATCAAGTATATTTGTGCCGAAAAATTCGGGGTCGTAGCTCAGTTTGGTTAGAGCACCTGCCTGTCACGCAGGGGGTCGCGAGTTCGAGTCTCGTCGGCCCCGCATTCAATCCCAGCAAGAACGCTGGGATTTTTTTATTGGTGCAAGTTGTCTTTCGTTTGGATGCGCTATGTTTGAAATAGAGTAGAGCAGCTTTCGTAATTCTCCAATCATTTTTCTGTATCTTTCTCCCGCATTTTTAACAACTCAATTTAAAGTATGAATACATTTGAAGGTGCATTATCTGCTCAAGAATTTTCTTTCGGAATAGTGTTGAGCCGTTTTAATAGTTTGGTTACGGAAAAACTGCTTACTGGTGCGATAGATTGTTTGTTGCGTCACGGTGTCAAAGAGAAAAATATTTCTGTTGCACGATGTCCCGGGGCATTTGAAATCTCCCAAGTTGCCGCACGATTAGTTGCGTCTGAAGAATTTGATGCGATTATCTGCCTTGGTTGTATTGTGCGAGGTGAAACACCGCATTTCGATTATGTCGCTTCTGCTACTACTACAGGAATTGTTGACCTTGCAGAAGATAGTGAGATTCCGGTTGTGTTTGGAGTTTTGACGACGGAAACAATGGAACAAGCGTTTGACCGTGCTGGGGGGAAAAGCGGAAACAAAGGATGGGACGCGGCGCTCTCTGCAATTGAAATGGCAAATTTATTTCAGCATATTCCGAAAAAACGAACACGTACGAAATAATTTTCGCTGTGAAACGCACAGTAGTTTTACTTTCACTGTTTTTCTTTTTTATTTGCAATGCATTTGCAATTATTGGAGAATGGAAAACGTACACATCGAAACGCGAGGTTCGAGATCTTGCGTTTCTTCAAGGAACAATTTGGGCGGCGACTTCCGGGGGAGCATTTGCATTTCGGCTTTCCGATTCTTCATTTTTTGAACTTACAACTTCGGAAGGGTTACGCTCGAATGTACTCAATGCAGTTGCGGTTGATAACAACGGCAATGTGTATTTTGGCTCAAACGATGGAGTAATTCAACGGTATTCTCCTGCAACCAAACAATGGCGTTTTGATTATTCGTTAAAAGAATCGCAACTTGCAAATCTCTCTATTCACCGGTTTCAAATTTTTGGTGACACACTGATTATTGCTTCAGAAATCGGTGCAAGTTTATTTTCGCTCTCTCAATTCCGTTTTATTGATACGTATGTAAATTTTGGAACCGGTTCGAGCAAAATTTCGGGAACAGCAAATGATATGTTGTATGCAAACGGAAAAGTAGTTGTTGCTACAAACAACGGAATTGCAATAGCAAACGCAAACGGCATCAATCTTATTTCACCATCGGAATGGCAAACGTACAAAGTTGCACATGGGTTACCATCGAATGTTGTTCGTTCATTATCTTTATTGAATTCAACAATTATAGCGGCAACAGACAATGGTATCGCTTTTTTTGACGGGGTTGCTTGGAATACCATTTCGATATCTACAGGTATTTCATTTCAACAATTTTTCACGATTGCAGATACCGTATTTGCATTAAGCCAACATTCGATTTATAGAATTGAATCATTGAATACAATATCCATTTTATCTTCGTTCGGCTCCATTGAAGGAATTTCTGCTGAAACAAATGCAAAACAAATAATTATTGGCACGAAAGCAAATGGAATTCTTCTTCGAGACGGAACATTGTGGAATTCATATTTTCCCGATGGTCCATACTCCAACCATTTTCTCAGCGTAGCAATTGATAATACCGGAACGATTTGGTCTGCAACAAATTCTGTAGCAATAGAAGGCGTGCAACGGTTTGATGGTTTCGTATGGAAAAAATTCGATTATATACCTGTTTCCGGAGCATATCGCGTGAATGTAAGTGTGAACAGAACTGCTTGGGTGAGTTATTGGGGAGGAGGACTTTCCATTATCAACTCCGATGGTTCGTTGCAAGGAAATTTTAACAGCGTGAGCGGTTTACCGATGACAACGAATCACCAAACAAGTTGTCAGCCGTTTGTTCCTCCGGAATTTTCGCTCCCGATTGGCGCAGTTACGGATAGATACGATACAACGTGGGTTGCATTCCGTACACCGAAAGTTGATACATTGAACGGAGAAAAAATACTTGTTGCTTTCTATAAGAATCAAATTGTTCGTACTCTCAATTTGTATGATAACAAATGTCATAAGTTCACGGATATTTCCATTGATGATAATGGAACTATCTGGTTTTGCAATTTGAATATGACGGAAATAGTATTGCCGCAAGATGAAGGTTTGTTTTTTATCAATCCAAAAATATCTATTCAAGGCATCGGCTCCAATGGATGGGGAACAGTTACAACAAATGATGGGTTATTGAGCAACTCCATTACCAGCGTTGCTTCAGATAAATATGGAGATATTTGGGTAGGAACAGAAATCGGTATCAATATAATTTCTAACGCAAGCGACCCGAAACGCAGTATTACGTTTTACACGCCGTTGAGCGGCGTGAAAATTACTGCTATTGTCGTTGATGCGTTGAATAATAAATGGGTTGCAACGCCGCAAGGCATATATTACCTGAACAGCGACGGCACATCCATTCTCAATCGCTTTACCGTAGAAAATACCGATGGAAAACTTGTATCCAATGAAGTACTTTCGCTTGCGCTTGATGGAAAATCTGGTACGATATACTTTGGTACGAACTATGGTCTATCAAGTTTGCGCACTTTTGCAGTTGTTCCCCAAAATACATATAGTGAACTTACGTTTTCACCGAATCCGTTTCTTATTCCATCTTCAACTCCTTTGGAAATAGGAAGACTCATTACAAATTCTAAAATCAAGATTCTTTCTGTTGACGGAACGTTGGTTTTGGATGAAGAAATAAATTCTAAGAATAATCCCGGCGCAGGTATTGCTGTTTGGGACGGAAAAGATAAGAACGGAAAACTTGTTGCATCAGGAATTTACTTTATTGTCGCATCCGATGAGCAAGGGAAACACGTTGGAGTTGGGAAAGTTGCTGTTGTAAGAAAATAAATTCTATTATTCTGTTTCGCAAAAATAGGAAACGGCGAAACGATATATGACACACGAAATTGCTTCGCAAAGTTCAAGACATCATTTTTCGTTCACAGCAATTTCAACAACTTCTTGCACACCTCGCGTTGTTGAAAGAAGGAAATACTCTTGTCGTACATAACTCTGCCGGCTCACAGATTTCGTTTGCCATTTCCAAAATTTTTCTCGAACAACCGACGCACGTTTTCGTTGTTGCATCCGACCAAGCGAAAGCACAACAAATATTTGATGATTGTTCGCTTCTTTCGGGAAAAGAAAATGTCGTCATCGTCTCCGAAATTCCCCGTTATCACGATTCCATATTGCTTGATGCAGCGGAACATCATATTGAATCACTGCGACGACTTCAACAAAAAACACCACTTATTGTTATTACTCATCCCCGCGCGCTTGCAACAAAACTTCCTTCTCCCAATTCCGTTTCGCAGAATAAGATTGAATTGAACGTCAATGAAGAATATTCGTTTGAATCGTTGACGAAAAAACTTCAGCAATGGAATTTTGATACAGTGGATTTCGTTTCCGATTATGGAGAATATTCTGTGCGTGGAGGAATTGTAGATGTGTTTTCGTATGCTGGTTCTGCGCCTATTCGAATCGAATTTTTTGGCGACGAAGTTATTTCGATGCGCGAATTCGATATCCTTTCGCAACGTTCAATCAAGGAAATGAAAAGCGTCATTCTTGTTCCGAATGTGTTGCAAACTTCAACCGAACAAACATTATGTACGTCTTCCTTTTTCGATTATCTTCAAACAAGCAGCATTCTTGTTTTTGAGGAACCAACGTTTATACAAAAAGAAGTAGAAGAACAATACTCGACGAATGAACGCGATTTTTTTTCATGGAGCGAACTGAAAGAAGATTTCGTGTACTTTCCGAATGTTCATTTCTCCCAAATAACTTCATCGGAGATTCAACGCGGCATCAATTTTCATTCAACAACGCAGCCATCGTTCAACAGTTCGCTCAAAGAATTGATTCGCAATCTACGAGAGAAGGCGCAGGAATCATATAAAATATTTCTTGTATCTTCTTCAACACAAGAGAAAAAACGATTGGAAGAATTATTGAGCATTGTTGATGAAGAAAACGAAGATGTTGAAAAAGAGCAATTCGTTTCTGTATTTTCAAAAGTTGAATTTCTCAGCGAAAGTGTTCATTCCGGATTTGTTTTTCCGTCCGCAAAACTTGTGTTATACACCGAACACGAAATTTTCGGAAGACTGAAACGGAATGAGCGAATTACACGAACGAAGTTTCGTGGAATGTTGCCGCGAGAATTACTACAACTGAAACGTGGAGATTTTGTAACGCACGTTGATTACGGCGTTGGCAAATTTGCGGGCTTACAAAAAATTTCTACATCCCGAGGAACGCAAGAAGTAGCAAAAATATTATACAGAGACGACGATGCTCTTTACGTGAACATCAATTATTTAAGTCGTATCCAAAAATATTCGTCGAAGGATGGACATACGCCTGCATTGACGAAACTTGGCGGGCGCGAATGGGAAAACATAAAATCGCGTGCAAAAAAACGAATCAAAGACATCGCGCGTGAATTGATTCAATTGTACGCAAAGCGAACACTGAAACAAGGATTCGCTTTTTCTTCCGACACAACATATCAAAAAGAATTGGAAGCATCTTTTATGTACGAAGATACTCCCGACCAATTACGCACGACCATCGAAATAAAAAAAGATATGGAATCGTCCGTTCCGATGGACCGATTGATTTGCGGAGACGTCGGTTTCGGAAAAACTGAAGTTGCTATTCGTGCTGCATTTAAAGCGGTAATGGATAAAAAACAAGTTGCCGTGCTTGTTCCGACAACAATACTTGCTCTACAACATTCTCGAACGTTTGACGACCGGTTGCAAAAATACGCTGTGCGGGTTGAAAATATTACACGATTTAAAACTTCAAAAGAACAAAAGAAGATTTTAGAAGAAGGAAAAGAAGGAAAAATTGATGTACTTATCGGAACGCATCGTCTCCTTTCCGACGATGTCAAATTTCGCGACGTTGGTTTATTGATCATTGATGAGGAACATCGTTTTGGCGTTTCCGCCAAAGAAAAATTGAGACAACGAAAAGAAAATGTTGATACGTTAACGCTTACGGCAACCCCAATTCCGCGAACGCTACAATTCTCGTTGTTAGGAGTTCGCGACTTATCGTTGTTGGAAACACCGCCGAAAAACCGTCTTCCGGTTATTACTTCGATATGTCAATTTGACCGAACGATAATCCGCGATGCAATTGTTAATGAACTTCATCGCGGAGGGCAAATCTATTTTGTGAATGACCACGTGAACGATATGGAAACCATTATTGCGAGATTGCGCGAATATGTTCCCGAAGCCCGTTTTGGAATTGCGCACGGACAAATGGAAGGGCACGAACTTGAAAGAACTATGATTGATTTCTGGGAAAAAAAATTTGATGTGCTTGTCTGTACGAAAATTATTGAATCTGGACTTGATATTCCGAATGTCAATACTATCATCATCAATCGCGCGCATCATTTTGGTATGGCAGAATTATATCAGATTCGCGGAAGAGTTGGACGTTCCCATGTTCAGGCATACGCATATTTGATCACGCCGCCGCTTTCACTACTTCCGAAAGCAACGTTGCGCCGTTTACAATCATTACACGAATTTACCGAATTGGGGAGCGGTTTTCATTTAGCGATGCGCGATTTTGAAATTCGCGGAGCGGGAAATATGCTTGGCGCAGAACAAAGCGGATTCATTGTTGAAATGGGATTTGAAATGTACCAACAGATTTTGCAGGAAGCCGTTTCCGAATTGCAACAAGCGGAGTTTAGCGATTTGTTTCAAAACAAAGTGCAATTATCGGAGAAACGAAAAGATGTTATCATCGAAACAGATATGGAAACGGTTATTCCGAAACATTATATTGAAAGTGATGCAGAACGTTTTGATGTATATCGTCGTCTTGCTAACGTTAAAAAAGAATCTGAATTGCAAACTATTCACGAAGAACTTGAAGATCGTTTCGGTTCGTTTCCGCACGAAGTCAATAATTTATTTACATTGATTGAATTACGATTAGTAGCGGCGACGGTAGGTATAACGAAAATTGATGTAGAGAATTGCGTTTTAGTTCTTGAATTTCCGGAACAAAGTGATACGAGTTTTTACAATGGAGAAATTTTTCAAACGATTTTGCACAACGTATCGCGAAACAACAAAATAAAATTATATCAGTCGGAAAATAATTTACGACTGGAAACACAAATGAAATGTTCAGAAGATAACGTGCAAAAAATAATGAATGCAAAAAATTTTGTATTATCACTCATAAAAGCATAGATAAATATTTGTTGTACAAATTCGTATGAAAATTCTTGCACTCTCTGATATTCACGGTTCGTATTCTGTTGCGCGTTCCATCATCGAAAAAGAACGTCCCGATATTCTTGTTCTTGCTGGAGATATTTCGACGATGGGAAGTGTGAAAGAACTTCGAAGCGCAATTGCCACCTTTGCGCGAACGACAAACAACATTGTTGCAATAAGCGGGAATACAGATTACTCTTGGACGGATGAATTACTGAATGAAGAAAAAATCGGCATTAACTCTTTCGGGAGGATAGTGGAAAACATTGGTTTTTTTGGAGTCAGCGGTTCTCCGTTTTCTCCGATGCACACGCTGTATGAAATTTCGGAAGAAGAAATTTTTCGACGAGCGGAACTCGGATATCGAATGATAGAACAATGCGAAGTGAAAATATTTGTTTCCCATGCGCCGCCGTATCATACAAATGTTGATAAATTATCGAACGGACTTCACGCGGGAAGTACAAGCGTACGGAAATTTATTGACGAATTTCAGCCAACGCTCTGCATCTGCGGACATATTCACGAAGCGCGCGGTAACGATAAGATTGGGAACACAATAATTTTAAACTGCGGAAAAACAAATAAATATTATGGTGTCATTACATTTGGAAAAATAATCTCCGTCGAAAATAAAGAAGTATAATTACGTTTACGCTTCTTCTTCCTTCCTTTCGAACGATGTTTTTGTGCATTGTGAAAACATCTTCATTAAGAAAATAAAACCACTTCAAGAAAAAAATCACGAAATTAATTTTAAAAATAGTTGTAAAAGTATTTGGAAATCAAAAATCGTTGTAGTATTTTTTCGCCACAAAAATGTAGAAAAATGTTGTTTTGTGTGTCTTTGTGAATTTATTGACGATGTTTTGTTTTTTTTATGGCAGCAGTTTACGGAAAAGAAATTTATTCTGTTGATGCAAAAGGAAGAATCAAGATTCCATTGCGAATGCAAAAATATTTGAACAATACGGAAACGGAATTTGTTGTAAAACAATCGCGTTTTCAACCGTGTTTATTGCTCTATGCATTCAGTGCATTTCAAAAGGAACACGAGCGTTTGAACAATTACGACATTGAAGAAAACGAATTGGAATTTGATAAAGCAATGACAACGGGAGATGCCATTGAGTACTGCGAAATAAGTACTCACAATTACATTATGCTCTCGAAAGAAGTGCTGAAGTATGCGCAGATAAAAAATGAAGTGCGATTTGTGGGATTAGGAAATAAACTTGCGATTTGGAATCCGAATGTGTACGAAAAATATATTGCACAAGCGAAGAAAAAATTGCTTTCGAAAAAGAAACTATCTTTCCAATAGCGCCGCACGTGGAAAGAAAATTTCATCAACCGGTGCTGAAAGAAATTGCGCTTGATTTTTTGATTACGGATACCAATGGTGTTTATGTGGATGCAACGATAGGCGGTGGCGGACACGCGGAAGAAATTCTGAATCGAATTTCGCGTGAAGGAATGTTAATAGGATTTGATGTTGATGGAGATGCATTGCAAACGGCAGAGAAGAGATTAGTACAATTTGAAAACAAATTATTATTACAAGAAAATTTTGTGAATATTCAAAACGCATTGCAGAGGTATAATTTTCAGAATATTCACGGATGTCTTATTGACGCCGGTGTTTCTTCGCATCAGTTCGATGATGTTCAGCGTGGGTTCAGTTTTCGAGGAGATGCGCAACTTGATTTCAGAATGAATCGAACGCAGGAATTAACAGGAGAAATTGTTGTAAATGAATATTCCGAAGAATTGCTTTCAGAAATTTTCTGGAAGTATGGCGAAGAACGATATTCAAGAAAAATTGCAAAGAGAATCGTTGCGCAGCGTGGGAATAAAAAAATTGAAACAACAACGCAGTTGAAAGAAATCGTTCAAGAATGTGTTGTCGGAAAATTTCTTGTGAAATCGCTTGCGAGAATTTTTCAAGCAATACGAATTGAAGTCAATAACGAATTGGAGAATTTGTTATTGTGTTTGGAACAAGCGATACGCTTGCTTTTGCCGTCGGGAAGAATCGTTGTTATTTCCTATCATTCAGGGGAAGATAGAATCGTAAAACAATGTTTTCTAAAACATATGAGAGATAGTTTTCGAGACGTAACAATTCTTACCAAAAAACCTCTAGTTCCAACAATGGAAGAAATCAGTAATAACTCGCGCGCAAGAAGTGCAAAACTTCGCGTAGCGGAAAAAATATAATAAAAAAAAACAATGGTTGTAGAAAGTTTTACATTACGAGGAGAAAATTTTATGCAACGAAACCCGAGAAATTCGAATAATTTTTCGACATCGTCTTTGATGTTGCGGAAGAAAAAACAGGAATTATCAAAGTGGTTCACGTTTTCTAATCTGATTTTTGTCTTGTGTTTGTGCATTGTCTATGGAGGCATATATCTTTGGAATCATTTTCAGATTATGCATCTGTATGAAACGAATTTTTTGAAAGAACAAAAAATAAGAACAATGCTCAATGAAAGAGAAACACTGCTTACAGATTTGAATCGTCTCACAAGTTACGAACCGATAACAGAAAATGCTATGCGTCTCGGGTTACAGATTTCGCGTGCTCCAATTGTTGAAATTCTTGTTGATGCACGAAAGGAAGCAGAACCATGAAGCGACGAATATATTCTTTTCTCACAAAATCAAAGCATCTAACTCCGGATGTGAGTGAATTATTTGAAGAACAAGATTATCGAAATCAATCAGCAAAAAGATTTATCAGAGATATGTATTGGTTGCGAATAATAATTATCGTCGTTTTTTTTGCAGTTGTTGCGCGACTTGTAAAAGTGCAGATACTTGACGCATCAATGTATCAAAAGCAAGCAGAATCATTGCACGAACGTTTGGTAACAATTAATGCGCATCGAGGAAAAATTTTGGACAGAAACGGGAATGTTGTTGTATCAACAGTAAATTATTCTTCGTTTGTTGCCTATCCGAAATGGTTATCGGTGCAGCATAGAAATTCTATTATCAACGGTATCAATAACGTATTGCATATCCCAAAGAATGAGTTGATGGTGAAACTATCGGACGAAAAAAAATATACTGTTATTGCGTCGAATGTATCTCCTGAAAACGCGGCGAGAGTAAGAAAACTGAAAATTCCGTATTTGTACGAAATTGATTTTCCGCGCCGCGTTTACCGTTATGGTTCTATGGGAGTGCAAATGATTGGATTGACGAATATGCGCAACGAAGGTTGTTCAGGATTAGAAGCATCGTTTGATTCATTGTTACGCGGTGTTGATGGCGAAGTGTTGTTGCAGAAAGTAGGAAAATTTAAGACTGCGCCGCGCATAGATAATCCAGAAGTATTGCCGATTTCGGGAAATGATATGACATTGACAATAGACGCGAGAATTCAGTTGGTCGTTGAAGATGTTTTGCAAAATGCAGTAACGAAACACAATGCGGAAGGAGGACTTGGAATTGTGGTAAATCCACGAACAGGTGAAGTGCTTGCAATGGCGCAGTATCCGTTTATTTCTCCGTATGCGTTCGATTCTACAATGATTAAAGACCTGAAGCCGCGTGCGATTACGGATACGTTTGAACCCGGTTCAGTTTTCAAAATAGTTGTTTCCGCAGGAGCAATTGAATATGCATTAGTTGCCCCTCAGCGTATGTTTACTGCAGGCAGGTATTATTTTGCTCCTTATCGGAGAACTCCTATTACGGACGCGCACGTATATCCGGCTCTCACATTTCGTCGTGCGTTTGAACTTTCAAGCAATATTGTAATGGCAAAAATATCTGATATTGTTGGATGCGAGCGATTGTACAAAACAGCAATCAATTTAGGGTTCGGCTCCGCAACCGGAATTGAAATTCCGGGAGAAGTTGAAGGAAAAATTTCGAAACCCGTGTATTGGTCGAAAACAACATTGAACGTGATGGCGTATGGCTATGAAGTGAGCGTAACTCCGTTGCAAATCTTAATGGCGTACTCTGCTATTGCAAATGGAGGTGAATTGTTACAACCGTACGCAGTCAAAGAAATTGTTTCTCCGAATGGAACGATATTATATGAAGGGAAAAAACATCGCATTCGTAAATCGGTGAAAAGTGAAACTGCAAGAGTGTTGACAGAATTTCTTGAAGGTGTTGTAGATTCGGGAACTGCGAAGGATTCAAAAGTAACGGATATTCGACTTGCGGGAAAAACAGGAACAGTGAAAAAAAATATTATGCGCAAGTATGTGAATGGTAGATACCAAACAATATTTGTTGGTTTTTTCCCTGCAGATAATCCGCAATACGCGGCACTCATAATGATAGATGATGTGAAAAGTGCGCAATATTATGCTTCGCAAACTTCTGCGCCAGCAATGAAAGAAATCATCGAAAAAATATCTGCTTTGCTTGGAACGTCAAGAATGAATATTGCAGCGAACGTTTCGATGTCGGCTCCATCAAATCTATCTGAAGTTCGCGGACAACATCAGCGCGATACGCAAGCAACAATGCTAAACGAAATTCTATCGGATACGTTGGGAAGAATATTTGTTCCAGATGTTCGTGGAATGAGTGTGCTTCAGGCAATGACTGTTCTTTCTTCAAAAAAAATCGGCTGTATAGTAGATGGTTATGGAATTGTAAAGGAACAATTACCAAACGCTGGAACGTACGTTGTTCCCGGAACGGCGATTAAAATTATCTGTAACAAAGAAAAACTTGCGGGATTTTGATGATGAAAACGATGTTTTTTTTCATTTCGCTTTTTCTTTGTGTGTACTGTGGTATTTCGCAGCAAAAGATTTCGAAAGAGGATAAACGCTTAAAACAAGAAACGCAAACGGAATTTACAATTGACAAAAACGGCAAACTCATTTCGAACGGTTCGAAGACTATCAAAACGTATAATGAAAGCGGCAGAATTGAAGAAGAAATTATCGAACGATTTTGGGCGGATGTTCAGAAGAGCGGAAGTGTTCGCAAAAAATATTCCTATGACTCCAACGGCGTGTTGATGTACTATGAAGTATTCAGCGACGATAAATTTTCTTTGAAACTTGTCTATCATTACGATTCTCTTGGGACATTATTGAAAACTGCAGAAATAAATTCCAAAGGTAATCCAGGTTTTTATTCTCAGAAAATCTATGATAGCGTGGGATTGATGATAGAAGAACATTTATTCAAACCCGATGGTTCGTTGTACTCTGTAAAAGAATACAGATACAATTCTCAAAAACAATTACTCGAAGAAAAAGGACGAGAAGGAAAAACGTGGAAATTCCGTTGGGTTTATCAGTACAACAAAAACCATCAATTGATTGAACGCATAGATTATTCGGGAGAAAACAAACTATTGCGCAAACATAAATACAATTACGCTTCCGAGCGAATCGAAGTGGAAACAATTTTCAACGCGTTGGGAGAAACGGAACGTGTTGTAAAGTACACATATAAATTTTGGTAACAATGTTCCTTAATGAAGATTTATGATAACAAAAATAGTTACGAAATACACAGTCAATCCTACTCAAACGCAAACGGAAATTTTTGATTCTGCATTTTCCGTTTCTTCAACGATAAGTTCTATATTGCAACGGCACGACGTTTTGCGTCATCCGTTTTTTCAAATGTGGAACTGTGGAGGTTTGTCGCAAGAGACGCTGAAAATGTACTCTTGCCAGTTTTATCACATTGTCAAAATGTTTCCGCGAATGGTGAGCGCAGTTCATTCCAACACATCGGAATTGTGCGTGCGTCAAGCGTTGCTTGATAATCTTCGCGCGGAAGAGAAAGGAAAAGAACATTTTGTCGAATTGTGGACACGCTTTGCAGAATCGCTTGGCATATCGAGGGATGAATTGGAACATTCGCAGCCATCGCCAAAAACGAAATATTTTCTTGAACAGATGAATAACTTTTGCAGGAATCGTTCGTATATCGAAGGGATTGCGTCGTTGTATGCGTACGAAGCGCAGTTACCAGGAATTCTCAAACTGAAAATGGATGGTTTGCAAAAATATTATCATTCAACTGAAAAACGCGCAATAAAATTTTTCACTGTTCGACAAGAAAAAGATACGTGTCATTCATCCATCGCATTGGAACTTATTTCGAAAAATGTGAACGCAGAAAACTATTCAAAAGTTACGTATGCGGCAGAAGCGACTGCGTATGCGTTCTGGAAGTTTCTTGATGGTATTATGGAAGAATACGGAAAAGCAAACAAAAACAGTTTCAAGCGATTGTAATGTTGCTTTCACAACTTTTGCACGATGTTTCCGTTATCAAATTATTTCAAACGATGTTTGGAAAAATGGTCGTAACGCACGAAGTAATGATTGCAGGAATTCGCTATGACTCGAGAAAAGTTGTGCGCGATGAAATGTTTGTTGCTATTCGGGGAACAGCAGCGGACGGGCACAAATTTATTTTCGATGCAGTAAATCGCGGAGCAAAGTGCGTTGTAGTAGAAGACGATAATGCTTTTCCCGATTCGTTTGCGATGCATAGTGGAGTTATAAAAGTTGTTGTTGGGAATTCACGAAAAGCATTAGCGCAAATTTCTGCCAATTTTTATCACCATCCATCAAAGAAATTGCAACTCATTGGTGTAACCGGAACCAACGGAAAAACAACAACGACGATGATGCTTCAACAATTGCTTTCTTCTGAAAATAACAAAGTCGGTTTGCTCGGCACAATAAAATACTTTGACGGAAAAACTGAATGCGAAGCAACGCACACAACGCCGGAAAGTTTGGAACTCCATCAACTACTTTCGGAAATGGTCAAGAATGGTTGCCGTTCAACAGTGATGGAAGTTTCTTCACATTCGCTTGCGCTCGAGAGAGTGTTCGCGCTTGATTTTGATTTCGCCGTGTTCACCAACGTAACGCAAGACCATTTGGATTTTCATTCGACCATAGATAATTATTTTCAAGCCAAACAAATGCTTTTCAATTATTTGAAGAAGAATGCAATTGCAATTTCCAATGCAGATGATGCATACGGGAAGCGAATGTTAGAAAATACGCAAGCGAAGAAAGTTTTTTATGGAATCAATTCACAAGCAGATTTTCAAGCGAGAGAAATTTCTTTGTCAATAAACAGAACAAGATTTTCTGTGAATAATACTTCGCTTTCATCGCAGTTTGTCGGAAAATTCAATGTGTATAATTTACTTGCAGCGTACTCCGTTGCGAAATCGCTTGGAATTGAAGACGCATATCTCGCATCTCGAATCGCAAACTTGAAATCTGTTCCCGGGCGATTTGAAAAAATACAATCTCCATTCGGTTGGACAGCGATTATAGACTACGCGCACACACACGATGCGCTAGAAAATGTTTTGAAAGCAATTCATGATGCAATACCGAAAAATGAGCGTGGAAAGGTGATTACGGTTTTTGGCGCTGGTGGTGATAGAGATAAAACGAAACGACCGAGAATGGGGAATGTTGCAAGCGAATGGAGCGATATTGTGATTGTAACTTCCGATAATCCGCGAACGGAGAATGCAGAGCAAATTATAGAAGATATTGTTGCCGGAATAAAAAATACTGTCGAATGTTTGAAAGTTACCAATCGCCGTGAAGCAATTCGAAAAGGATTATCGTTAGCAAAGAACAACGACGTTGTGTTGATTGCGGGAAAAGGTCACGAGAACTATCAAATCATTGGAACAACGAAAGAACATTTCAGCGATAGGGAAGAAGTGGAAAAATGTATTCGAGAAAATATATAAGAAACTTTCGGGGTTTTGGTTTTTATCATTCAATGTATTTTTTACAAATCAATTTTCATGGTATTACACTTTGAAGGTTGTTAGAAGAATGTAATGTTGTTCATCGAAGATGTACTAAAAATTTCCAATGCTGAAGCGGTCAATGTCGAACAATTTTTGCGTGAACCGTTTCTTGGTGTTTGTACTGATTCGCGAATAATTAATGACGGACAAATTTTTCTTGCATTGCGAGGAGAAAAATTTGACGGACATATTTTTGTTGAACAAGTTTTTGCAAACGGAAATAAAATTGCAGTTGTTGAAAAAAAATGGTTTCATGAATCACGAATCACGAATCACGAATCACGCGGGATTATTCTCGTTGATGATACGGCAAAAGCGTACGGAATTCTTGCAAACATTTGGCGAAAGAAATTTGATATTCCGATTCTTGTAATAACCGGAAGCAACGGGAAAACGACTACAAAAGAAATGCTGACACAAGTTTTACAAACGCAATATGATGTTCACGCAACGCGAGCAAACGATAATAATCATATCGGCGTTCCGCAAACGCTGTTTGGAATAAGGAAAGAAACGGAAATTGCTGTGCTTGAACTTGGTTCGAATCATCTTGGCGAAATAGAATATTTGTTGAACATTGTTGCACCGACTCACTCGCTTGTTACCAATATCGGAAAAGAGCATTTGGAATTTTTTGGTTCGTTGGAAAATATTGCAAAAGAAGAAACAACGGCATTTTCTCATGGTCTGTTTGGTTTTGTAAATCAAGATGATGAGGGAATACAAAAATATTCTTCCATTTTGAAGAAAAAGAAAACGTATGGATTTACATCAACCGCAAACGTGAAGGGAAGTATTGAAAGCATTGATGAAAATGGTTGTGCAACTATTTCTATCAGCAATTCCCATTTCACAATTCGCAATTTAAAATTACAAGTTCCGGGAATTCATAACGGAACGAACGCTCTCGCTTGTGCAACGGTTGGAAATTATTTTGGTATTCCTTCTCCGTATGTAAAATCATCATTGGAGAATTTTCGCGCGTACGATAAGCGAATGCAAATCGAAAAAGTGAACGGAACCACAATCATCAATGACACATATAATTCAAATCCTGATTCGGTAATTGCTTCGTTGGAAACATTGTCGCAGATGAAATCTTCCGGTAAAAAAATAATCATTCTCGGCGATATGCTTGAGCTCGGAGAAACGAGCGAAGAAGAACATAAACGTATCGGAAAAATAATTTCTGAAATGAAATTTGAACATTTATGTACATTCGGAATATTTTCAGAACACATTTCAGAAGAATCAAAACTTCCTTCTGCTAAACATTTTTCCGATAAACAACAATTGATTTCTGAATTGAAAAAAACTATTGAACCAAACGACATTGTTCTCGTCAAAGGTTCTCGTGGAATGAAAATGGAAGATGTCGTGAATTCGTTATTGGGTGTTAGTTAAATGTTATTTGTGAATAGCGATTTGGACGAATATAGATGCAATGTAAAATCTAAAATGTAAAATTATTTTGCTATACTACTTATTCACATATCTCGAAAATACATTTCATCCTCCGGGATTCGGTGTGTTTCGTTTCATCACATTTCGCGCTGGAGCTGCAACGATTACAGCATTGTTCATAGCGTTTGTTATCGGTCCGAAAATCATTCGCGTTCTCAAAGAAAAACAAATCGGTGAAGCGGCAAAACTCGAAGCGCCGGAAACGCATCGCAAAAAAGCAGGAACGCCAACGATGGGTGGAATAATTGTATTGAGCGCTACTATTATCCCCGTTTTAATGTGGGGGGATATGAAAAACGGTTATGTGCTTTTGATGTTGTTTGCAACGCTTGCTCTTGGAACAGTCGGTTTCATTGACGATTATTTAAAAGTGATTTTAAAAAAACCGAAAGGTATGATTGAACGTGATAAACTTATCGGACAAATTATTGTTGGCTCGATTGTTGGCGGAGCGATTTATTTTTTCCCGAACTTTCTGGATGATACAATTCGCAATTTGAAAACATCAACGATTGTACCGTTTGCAAAAAATGTTTATCTCGATCTCAGTTATCTGTACATTCCGCTCGTTATTTTTGTTATAACCGCGACATCGAACGCTGTAAATTTAACTGATGGACTTGATGGACTTGCGGCGGGCACAGTCGGAATTGTAGCAATTACGCTTGCGATTATTTGTTACGTTTCTGGAAATGCAGTCGTTGCAAAATATTTGAATATTCCGTTTTTGCGGGAAAGCGGAGAACTTACAATTTACTGCACTGCCTTGGTTGGAGCATCACTCGGATTTTTATGGTTTAATTCTCATCCGGCAGAAGTGTTTATGGGAGATACCGGTTCACTTGCGCTTGGCGGAGCGATTGGAACGATGTGCGTTTTGTTGAAACAAGAATTACTGCTTCCGATTCTCGGTGGAATATTTTTTATTGAAACTGTTTCCGTGATTATTCAGCGTTACTATTTTAAGTATACGCGAAAAAAATATGGTGAAGGAAAACGAGTTTTCAAAATGGCGCCGCTGCATCATCATTTTGAAATGCTTGGGTGGAGTGAACAAAAAATTGTAACACGATTTTATATCATCGCAATTCTGTTGATGATTTTTAGTTTGGTGTCGTTGAAGTTGCGATAGTGAAACACGATTTGCGCAATAAAAAAGTAACAGTAATCGGCGCAGCGCGAAGTGGAAATGCCGCCGCTTCGTTGTTAAAAAATGTCGGAGCAATTCTGTTCGTCAGCGATATGAATTCCGAAGAAAAACTTTCTGCATTTCTTCCGCAACTGAAATCTCTGAATGTCAATTATGAAGTTGGAACACATTCGGAAAAAGTTTTTGATAGTGAGTTGTTCGTGATTAGCCCCGGTGTTCCAAATGATGCACGCGTGATTGTTGAAGCAAAACAACGCGGGTTAAAAATAGTAAGTGAAATAGAATTAGCAAGTTGGTTTTGCGAATCGCCAATCGTCGCAGTAACCGGAACAAACGGAAAAACGACAACGACTGCTATACTTGGAAAGATATTTTCCGATTTTGGAAAGGAAACATTCGTTGGTGGAAATATCGGAAATCCGTTTTCTGGTTTTGTGTTGCAAACAAATATGAATTCAATTGTTGTATTAGAAGTAAGCAGTTATCAACTTGATTTTTGTGAAACATTTCATCCGAACGTTTCCATTATTACAAACATTACCCCCGACCATCTTGACCGATACGAAAACAAAATGGAAAATTACGTTGCATCGAAAGCCCGCATTTCGATGAATCAAAATGCGCGTGATATTTTTATTTACAATGCGGATGATTCGTGGACGAGTTCACTTTCAAAAAAAACAAAAGCGCAAACGTATGGTTTCAGTAGTTCGATGAAATTGAACAAGGGCGCATATCTTGAAAACGATGTTATTACTACGGTGATAAAAAATCAAACTGTTTCGTTTCTCAATCGCAAAGATATGGTTATTCCCGGAATGCATAACGCGGAAAACGCAATGGCAGCAACATTAGCGGCGCAAGTATTCGATGTATCTGTTGATGCAATTCGGGAAGCATTGGGAACGTTTCAAGGCGTTGAACATCGCATTGAATTTGTACGCGAATTTAACGGCGTGAAATATTACAACGATTCCAAAGCAACGAATGTTGATGCTTTGATTCCTGCGTTGAAAGCATTCGAATTGGAAAAAGAACAAAAAATTATTCTTCTTCTCGGTGGAAGAGAGAAAGGAAATGATTATTTAAACGTTGTTGAGTTGATAAAAAAAAATGTTCGCGATATTATTGCAATCGGTGAAAGTGCGGAAAAAATTTTCCAATTCTTTTCTGGATTTGTAAACGTTGAAATTGTTTTATCAATGAATGAAGCAGTACAGAAAGCGAAAACGAAATCTCGACGCGGCGATATTGTTCTTCTGTCTCCCGCGTGTAAAAGTTTTGATTGGTATTTGAATTTTGAAGAACGGGGAAACGATTTTAAGAATCTTGTCAAGAGTTTATGAAATATACATTTCGCCATATAGATAAATGGTTGTTTTTTACCGTACTTGTATTGATGGGTTTCAGTATCCTTGTTATTTATAGTATTGGTGCAGGAATTGCGTTGGCGAAAAACAATCCCCAGGGAACAACGGATTTGCTTTACAGTCAAATACTCCGTGTAGGAATTGGGTTGCTTGCATTATGCGCAGGAATGTTCATTCCTTATCAGTGGTATAGTATGTTTCCTAAGAATATTTTCAAATATAGAAATCGTGATGTTACATCGCGTTCAGAAATTCCGATTGCATTGTGGTTATTGCTTGGAACAATTGTATTACTCGTGATAGTATTGGTTTGGGGAAACGGTGCAAACAATACGAATCGGTTTCTCTCGTTAGGATTCATAAGTTTTCAGCCATCGGAAATTGCGCGATATGTTTTGATAATTTATCTTGCGTGGAGTTTATCGAGAAAAAACGAATACAGCATCAGAAATTTTTGGTGGGGATTTATACCAAAAATTTTCCCCGTTGCAATTATTATTGGCTTGATAATTCTCGAACCACACTTCAGTGTTTCCGGAATTATGCTGATTGTTAGTTGTGGAATGTTATACGTTGCACGAGCGCGATTTGCACATTTATTCATAGTATTTGCTTTGTTACTGTTTTTTGCCGGCGTGTGGCTCTCGTTTAATCCGTATGCGATGCAACGTATCGTAAGTAAGTTTGATAGAAAAATAGAACACACCAAAAGCGATTATCAAATACGTCAATCGCTGATAGCGTTTGGCAGCGGCGGAATTCTAGGAGTCGCTCCCGGTGAAAGTAAACAGCGTGATCTTTTTTTACCGGAACCGATGGGAGATTTTGTTTATGCAATTATTGGCGAAGAATATGGGTTTCTGGGAACAACATCGCTGGCATTTGCATTTTTGTTTGTTGTATTAAGCGGAATAACAATTGCTTCAAGAACAACTGACGATTATGCAAAATTTCTTGCGCTTGGTTTGACAGCCAATATCGGCATTCAAACATTTGTTAATATGGCGGTTACCCTTGACGTGTTTTTTTTAACCGGTTTGCCGCTTCCGTTCATTTCGTACGGAGGAACGTCAATGTTTGCATCGTCGTTTGCTGTTGGCATTCTACTCAACATTTCATCACAGTCGAGACAGCGAGAACTGAACGACCGTGCAAGTAACAACGAAACAATAGGTGAAATCACTCCATCGCCGTGGCAAACCGAATAAGAATTTTATTTGCGTGCGGCGGAACAGGCGGTCACGTATTTCCTGCTATTGCTATAGCAGAAGAGATTGAAAAAAAAAATTCTCAGATTGAAATATTGTTTGTCGGCACAAAAAATAAAATAGAATCACGTATTGTTCCGGAAAGAAAATTTCGTTTTCAAACAATTTGGATTAGCGGATTGCAACGAAATCTTTCGCTCACGAATTTGTTATTTCCGTTAAAAGTTTTGGTTTCGTTGTTGCAGTCGTTTTTTATCTTAAAAAAATTTCGTCCAAGTGTTGTTGTTGGCACCGGAGGTTATGTTTGCGGACCCGTTGTCTCTGTTGCGTCTTTGCTGAATATTCCAACAGTGATTCACGAGCAGAATAGTTATCCGGGAATTACAACGCGGTTGCTTTCAAAAAGAGCAACGCAAGTTCATCTAACCTTTAAAGTTGCGAATAATTATTTACAACGAAGCGACAACATTTTCGTAACCGGAAATCCGACACGTGCAGAACTTGATACGGTGAATAGGGAAGAAGCAATGAAGTATTTTGGTTTCGATTCCAGTATAGAAAAAAAAACGTTGCTTGTCGTTGGCGGAAGTTTGGGAGCATCAACATTGAACAATGCTATTGTGAATTTGCTCGATGAACTTACAAAAAATAATGTTCGATTGATTTGGCAAACGGGAAAACATCAAGCGAAAGAGTTGCAAAAAATAAGTCTTAAATATTCTAAAAACGATTTGTGGCTTTCTGCTTTTATTGAAAGAATGGATTACGCGTATGCAATTGCGGATATGGTGTTGTGTCGAAGCGGAGCAACAACGATTGCTGAGATAACGCGACTCGGAAAAGCAGCGATTCTTGTTCCGTATCCGTTTGCAACAGCGAATCATCAAGAAGAAAATACAAAAGTGTTAGTAAAGGAAAATGCCGCAGAAATGATTCTTGATAAAAATGTTTCAACAGATTTGAGTGAGAAAATCATCTTACTCTTGAACAATGATTTACGAAGAAAAGAATTGGAAACGAATTGCAAGCGACTTGGGAATCCCAATGCAGCGAAAGATATTGCAGAATATGTGTTGAAATTAGCGTCATAAAAAATGGAAGCACAAACATTTAAATATAAACTCGACTTTTACTATCAACAATCATTAGTGTATTTAGTAACATTGATTATTTACATTGGTGTGCGCGGAAGTTTTATTGAAGATAAATTCGAATTTGTATTTCGTGACCCGATTTTTTATGTCTTCATTATTTTCGTTTGTATCTCGTTTGTAACCTTAGGACTCAATACGCTGCGAGATAAACGGTTGCTCATTACGGAACATCAATTGATTTTTAAGACACGATTTCACGAACATATTCATTCGATTTCAGAAATAGAATGGATGCATATCAGCCGCGAAAAAAGCGTTCGAACAGCAGGTCGTAGGCAAGTTGTTGTACTGAAAACAAAATCGCGCCGAAGAGTATTTCGTATTCGAATCGGAAGATATGAACGCGATAGAGAATTGTTGTTAGAAATGCAACGCATCGCAGAACGTGTTCCGCGAAAAATGAAACGAAGATTTGGAAATAAATTTTAGAAACCGATTTGAGATTTGGGATTTGCGATATGAGTAGTATGACTCAAATCCCACATCTCAAATCTCAAATCAAGTAAATTATGGAATTCAATCTCAATACAATTTTATTTCTCATCACGGGAATAGTCGTTGGATTTTCGAGCGGCATTGTTGGCGTTGGCGGCGGCGTGTTTGTTATTCCGATTCTCGTTTTTCTTTTTGGCTTCTCGCAAAAAATGGCGCAAGGAACTTCACTTGCAATGTTACTTCCGCCGGTGGGAATACTTGCCGTAATGGAATATTATCGCAGCGGAAATATCAATGTAAATGTTGCAATTGTTCTTGCGCTTGGATATTTGTTCGGCGCATATTTCGGAAGTTCGCTTGCAGTTACGCTTTCGAATGATATGTTGAAAAAAATTTTTGGAATACTTCTTCTCGGAGTTTCGTTGAAAATGTTGTTGGGAAAGTAACCTTCTTAGAATTTAATTCACGAGGTAATTATGAGAAAATCAGAATTAGCACTTGTAATAATTGGTACACTATTTTTTATTGTTGAAAACTCATTTTCAATTACGAATGATTCACTTTCGGATGTTTTTCCATTGTCTATAAATAATAGCTGGCAGTATTCTTCTTACCATTCTGATGAATATTGTCAGGGAATTGGTGGACCGTGTTCAGGAAGTATTGAAACAGATACTGTCTCATATAAAATTGAAGATTCTATTCGCTATACAGATAGTATTATTTGGTACGTAAAAAAGAAAGTAAAGGGCTATCACCAATATTATGGAAATGTATCTGATACGAGTCATTATGTAAACGATTCAATAATTTTTCCGCTTTATGAAAAATTGACAGGCAATCACCAATTATATATTACTTATGGAAATGGATTATACTCGTGGTATTTACCATTTCGTTATTGTGATTCAAACCATATTTACAGGTTCCAAAATGTTTCGAGCCAAGATAGTACTATGAGAATTCTATTTTGCGGAAGTGATTACAGAAGTTTTAATTCAATCTATAAAAAAAACATAGGAATTATTTGGATGAGGTATGAAGCACATTCAACTTTATTTAATGAATCGTTCAAGGTTGATTTATTAAATTATGATGTTGTATTAGGAGTAAATGAAATTTCGCGTCGAGCGGAAAATCTTCAAGGAATAATGTTAGAAAACTACCCGAATCCGTTTAATTCAATGACGACTATCCGTTTTACTCTCAATAGTTTCAATTCAGTGTCATTGAAAATATTTGATGTGGTTGGAAGAGAATTAGCGACATTGATTGATGAAACAAGACCAAAAGGGCTGTATGAAATTAATTTTGATGCCTCTCAGTATTCAAGTGGATTATATTTTTACAAATTGCAAGTAGGAAATTTTTCAAAAGTGAAAAAGATGGTTATCATAAAATGAACTTGATAAATCAGAAGATTGCTTCGTCACTTCGTTCCTCGCAATGACGAAATAGAATATGTTTAGTTCCATAAAAAAAATACACTTTGTCGGAATCGGTGGTGCGGGAATGAGCGGCATTGCAGAAATTCTTTTAAACGAAGGATTCAAAATTTCTGGCTCCGATAAATCGTTGAGCGATGTTACGGAGCGATTGCAACAACTCGGTGCAAAAATTTTTGAAGGGCATAGTTCAAAAAATATTGTTGATGATGTTGATGCGCTTGTGTATTCATCCGCAGTAACGATGGATAATGAAGAAGTTGTCGAAGCACAGCAAAGAAAAATTCCTATAATTCGTCGTGCGGAAATGCTTGCAGAAGTAATGCGTTTGAAATATGGAATCGGTATCGCAGGAACACACGGAAAAACAACGACGACTTCGATGACGAGTTTGGTGTTGCTCGAGGGAAATCTTGACCCGACTGTTATTGTCGGCGGAAGATTGCACGGACTTGGCGGAACAAATGCGCGGCTCGGCAAAGGTGAATTTATCGTTGTCG
>VGWC01000035.1 GCA_016873775.1 Ignavibacteria bacterium
AATACGAAATCCGAGTGTATTCAGAAGCAATGGCTGAAATTACAAAATGCATTGCACCGATCGCTTTTGAAGCATTTGAGGATTACATTTTGAAATCAGAAAAATTTTCTCGCCTCGAAATGAATGTGTTGAAAACTCTTCTCAATAAAAAAGATTTTTCTGATGATGAGTTGTTACAATTCGGTCTGGGCAAACGTGAAGCGGAAGAGTTTCGAGAAAAAATGAAAAGAGTAACCCGGTAATTGTTATTCCCGCGTAAGCGGGAATAACAAAATTGAAAATAGATTACCACTTTCGTGGGAATGACACAATGCAAAAATCCTTCCGCAACATTTCCGCAGATTTTATTTTACTTCTTGTCGTTATCATTTGGGCAGCGAATATGCCACTGGTGAAATGGACCGTCGAGAAGTTTGATATTTATGCTTACAACAGTTTGCGTTTTATTTGCGGAACCATCACGGCAATATTTATTTATTTTTCGCGCTACGAGTGGAAGAAAGTCCAACATGAAGATTGGGGAAAATTATTTCTTGTTGGATTTGTTGCGTATGTGATGTACCAACTTGTATTCATCATGGGAATCCGGAAAACTACTGCGGGAAATGCAGCTTTACTACTTGCAACTGCTCCGTTGTGGACAGTTGTTTTCAATCAACTTATTCATAAAGAAAAAATACACAAGCAACTATGGTTCGGAATGGCTATCTCTTTACTCGGTGTTGTTTTGATAATTCTTGGAAGCAGCAAGAAAATAGAATTCGGAAGTGATGCATTGATAGGTGATGTTTTAATGTTTCTCGCCGCGATGTGTTGGGCGTTGAATACGAATTTGCAAAAAAATCTTCTTGCAAAATATTCTGCAAGTCAGTTAACACTGATTATGCTTGTTGTCGGAACGCCATTTCTCACCGCTGTCTCAATTCCATCGTTTACTTCATTTGATTTTACTTCTCTACATTGGACGTATTATTTTGCAATGGTGATTTCCGGTGTTATTTCAATAGGGTTCGCAAATTATTTCTGGTCTATTGGAGTGAAACGAATTGGTCCGGCGAAAACAGGAAACTACAATAATCTTGTTCCGGTACTTGCATTAGTTTTTTCTTACATTACGCTTGGAGAAAAATTAGAAACAATTCAATTTGTCGGAGCAACTGCAACAATTGCAGGAGTGTGGTTAGCAAGAAGAGAAAAGAAGAATGGAGTTGCGAAGTAAATAAAACGTTATTGGTAAGTAGTCATTTGTCATTCGTAATGCGAGGAAAATGAATAACCAATTACAGATGACTAATTACTTTCAAAAAATAGTACAGATTTTTTTAATTTTAAATTATGAAACAAAACAAAATTTTCGTCGCTGTGGCCGGCAATATTGGTTCGGGAAAATCTTCGTTGACAAAATTATTGAGTTCGCACTATAAGTGGAAATCATTTTACGAATCAGTGGAGGATAATCCGTATTTGAGTGATTTCTATGGAGATATGCATCGCTGGTCGTTCAACTTACAAGTGTATTTTCTTTCGAAGCGTTTCCGCGACCATAAAACAATTGTTGATTTAAAAAATTCTGTTATTCAAGACCGCTCCATTTATGAAGACGCGGAAATCTTTGCAAAGAATTTGCACTCGATAGGGAAGATGGACACTCGAGATTTCACAAATTACTGCGAACTCTATTCCATTATGCTACAATATTTGAAGCCTCCCGATTTACTTATTTATCTCGATGCTACGATTGATACGTTGTGTTCGCAAATAAAAAAACGCGGAAGAGATTATGAACAATCTATTCCGCGTGAATATTTGGAGCAACTTTCCTGTTTATATCGCGATTGGATTGGAAATTACAAGTTAGGAAACCTTCTTGTTATTCCCTCTGATGAAGTTGATTTCGTTCACGAAAAAGGAGATTTCAATCGCGTCTTAATGTTGATTCAAAGCAAGTTGTTTGAGATTGGGTATCAATGAAATGTATTTGTTTCAATCACCATTTTCAGTTTTGGTTTCTTCGCTACTCTTTTTTATTTTCTTTATGAACTTGATGCAATTCAGTTTGCGGAAAAAGAAAATGGGAATATAGCTCTTTGTTTCTTAAAATCTCTTTCGCTGCGGCAATTTGATTATCATCTTTCAGTGATTCTTCAATTCTACCTTTTTCTCCACGATAACGACTCATAATTTCCATGCGAAGCGTGCGAAGAATTTCGATTCTGCTTCGTTCAAATGAAGAATCTTTTTCCAACGCCAATTGTTTTTGAGTTTCTTCAAGTTGCGAAAGCAACGTTGCACTCATACCTGATTTATTTGCAAGTTCTATGAGTTCTTTCAACGTTGTTTCGGTTTCCTCTTCAAACGAAAATTGTTTTTCAGTTACAAATTTTTTGAATTCAGAAAGCATTGCGCTATCATTGGGAAATTCGAGCGGCATGATTTTGTTCGCTGAATAAAACGCATTTGCATATTTAAATAGAAAGGATTTTTGCATCAATGCTTTGTACAACGATGATGATTCAGGAAACTCTACGACGGTATCGGGAGAAACACCGCCGAGGTCTTTAACTTTTCTGTTATGCGTTGTATAAAAATCTTTTCGCAAACTCTCAGGAGTTGCTACATACACTCCTCCTTTTTCTTCTTTACTATAATCAATTTCTTGAATACATCTTCCGCTCGGAGTATAGTACTTTGCAGTAGTTAATTTTAGTTGTGTATTGTACGGCAATGGAACAATATTCTGCACGAGTCCTTTTCCATACGTTCGCGTTCCTACCAGGACTCCACGATCATAATCTTGGATTGCGCCAGCAACAATTTCAGATGCACTTGCAGAATTTTTATTCATCACGACGACCAGCGGAGTAGAGGAAAGTAGCGGATCTTTCTGAGAAATATATTCGCGCATAAACGCAGAGGAAGGAATTTTACCTTTCGTAGAAACGACTAAAGAATTTTTGGGAAGAAATGTTTCAGTAACATTTACTGCGGCATCTAACAAACCGCCGGGATTTTCGCGTAAGTCAAGTATAATTCCTGAAATTTCTCCTCGTTTTTTTAATTCCCGAATTTTGTCCTGCAAATCTTCTCCTGTTTGTCGCGTAAATCGTTCAAGCCGAATGTATGCAATTTGCGGCTCGACAAAATCGGCAAACGTGATGCTTTTCAGTTGTATTTTTTCACGCATCAATGAAAACTCCAGCGATTCTTTTTCTCCGTCGCGTTCAATTTTTACTTTAACTTCTGTGAAAGGATCTCCTCGTGTCAATTTTCTCACATCTTCAACTTTCCATCCGACAATATTTTTTCCGTCAATTTCAATGAGTCGGTCACCTGGAATTAAACCCTGCCGTTGCGCAGAATATCCTTCCATTAACGATAAAATTGTAATATAACCGTCGCGAACTCCAATCGTGATACCAACTCCGCCATATGTTCCTGTTGTTAGTAAATCAACTTCATCAGTTTCATCCGCATCATAAAATTCTGTGTACGGATCAAGAACGTCCAACATTCCATCAATTCCTGCTTGCATTAAGCGTTCAGGATCTATTCCTTCAACATAATTTGAAGCAATTTCCTGATAGACTTTTCCGAAGATGTCTATGCTTTTATTGATTTTAAAAAGAAATTTGTTGTCGTTTTCTTTCGCGGCAAAAGAAAACGAAGATATTACTGCAAATGAAATAATAAACAGCAGAGTATTGTATGTGAAATATTTTTTCATAAAATTAATGTTGTGTTTAAAAAATTCGTCGAGTATTTATTGAGCAAATTGTTGCGTTACTAAATTCCAGATTTGCTGATGAACAATGTCAATGGAGTTCATTCCGTCAATAGTGACGAGACGTTGCGGTTCTTGCTGTGCTATAAAATGAAATCCGTCAAAAATATGTTGAAAAAAAATTGTTTCCGCTTCTTCCATTCTGTCTGTCGTTATACGTGAATTATTGCGACGGCGCAGTGCTTCTTCTACAGGAATGTCTATAAAAAAAGTTTTCATTGGAAAAAGTCTTTGTGTTGCGATGTTGTTTATTGCGCGAATAGTATCCTGTGAAATTCCACGACCAAATCCCTGATACGCGGTTGTTGAATCTACGTATCTATCGCAAATGACAACACAATTTCTTTTGAGAGATGGAAGAATTACTTCGTGAACAAGTTGCGCGCGCGCAGCGGAGAACAACAGCATTTCTGTTGCAGAAAACATTGATGAATTCTTTTTGTTCAATAAAATTTCGCGGATGTCTTCAGAAATTGTTGTTCCGCCTGGTTCACGAAGGACAAGAACTTTATGTCCGATATTCGTGAGACGTCGTGCGAGCAATTCCACTTGTGTGGTTTTTCCACATCCGTCAAGTCCTTCAAAAGATAAAAACATTATTTGTTGTATGGTACAGTTGCTTAGGTGAAAATATAGATTTAGTTTTTCTCAGCAAAAAAAGAACGAAGTAAATTTAATTCGTAAAATTTATATGTAACGATGCATATATGTAATACTCGAACATCACTTTGGTACACGCGCTACGTTGATGATTGCGAGCATCAAAAAAATAATATTTGCAATCCAAGCAGTAAGCAATGGATTCAAATCTCCGTTGTATCCGAATACTTGACTTACTTTGAGAAAAACCATATAGACAAAACATACAGCAACGGCAATGCCAAACTCTACTCCTAATCCGCTTTTTCTCTTCATCGAAGAAAACGGAATACCAAATAATACGACAATAACACCTGCAAACGGGAACGCAATTTTTCCGTAAAAATCTACTCGCCATCGCGAAACATCGTTTCCAAGGAATTCTTGGTTATTGATAAATTCCTGAAGTTCCGGATAATTCATCTCATCGGGTTTGCGTTGCTGTTTGCGAATGTCTTCAGGAACAAATAATAAATTTTTCATCTCTTTCTTTGCAAAGGAATTTACGGTTTGATTTCGTCCTTTCATTGTACGAACTATTCCATCGTACATCGTCCAAATTTTTGTCGTATCGTTCCAAACCATAGTTTTTGCATCGTATCGTTTCACAAGCACGGTTTTATCAATCACCCAATAATCTTGAATACTCACTCTTGAAGCGATATAGGAACCTTCTTCAAAATTACGAATCGAACAAATTCTGTTTTTTCCAATTTGGAAAAATACATTCGTTGAAGTTTCGTCGTACAGATTTTTTGAAAGATACTGACGCTCGATGGAAAGTTTTTTTTCATTTGCTTTCGGAACAATCCATCCGTTAAAATATATAGATAGCACACTGATAACGAACGATGTTGCCACAATCGGAATCAGAAATTTATACAAACTTACGCCGCTCGCTTTCATTGCAGTTAATTCTGAGTATGTGTTGAATTTTCCAGTGGTGAACATACTGGAAAACAACAATGCAACCGGGATCATCAATTTTATTATTTCCGGCATAAACGCAACATAATAAAGCGCGATTATTTCTATTTCAACATTTGCATCGAGAAAATCATCAAGATTTTCCATCATATCTACTATGATGAAAATGAAAATGAATGCAATTAATGCAAATAGTGCAGTTGCTAAAAAATTACGAAGGATGTATCGAACAAGAAGTTTCAAAGGAACGTAACGTAGCAATAAATAGATTATCTCGAAACGAAATGCTGTTTAGTAAATATTTTTTTCAATGAGAATAGCGTGTGTTGCTGACTTTTTCTGATAAGAAAGAAACTGAGTACAGTTAAAAGTATGTTTGCTGACCACATTCCCACAAACGGAGAAATGATGTTGCGGTCAGCAAATTTTTCCCCACTAACAAGAAACGACCAATAGAGCAAAAAGAAACCTAAACTTAACGTTGCGGCTATTCCAAATCCGCCGCGGCGAACCATCATTCCCAACGGCGCACCAACAAGAGCAAAGACAATACATGCAAACGGAATTGAGTATTTCTTATGTATTTCAACAAGAAATTCATCAATCTGATTTTGATAATATTCGATTTGAGAAATGTCGTTGGAAATTGTTGAGAAAAAAAAATGCGTGTTGTATGAATTTTGCACAAACGGAACAAACTCATTATTCGCTTTTTTTTGCTGATTGGATTCAAAATTTTCCGAAAGCAACTTACTAAAATGTGCGCGAATTTTCATTTGCGTTGAAGTGCGAATTTCAGCATTGATATGTTCCAGCGAATCAACTATTTGCTTCATATCTTTCGCATTGAGTTCTCTGTCGCTGCGCTCGAACGTACCTTCTGCAGAACGTTCAAACATCAATCCTTCAACAAAGATTGCAATTCGGTGATGTTGAAATTTTATTCTCCGATATGTTTGAACATCCGTTGTACTCAATTCGTGAATTTCACCATCGGTTAAATCCATTATCAAATTTTGATAATCAGGAGAAAATGAAACGTTCCCTTTTTTTGCTGTAAGAATAATTTCAGATTCGGGATTGTTGTAATCATAAATTTTTACATCGAGAAGTTCGTTTGTTTTTTCAAAAGTTTTTCCTGCAAGAATACTGTAGCCGGAAATATCTTTGCAGAATACCCCGCTTTGAATTGTGAGCGTTGGCTTTTTTCTTCGAATATCAATAATCAACGATTTTGCTCGATGATTGGCATCTGGAAGTATTTCATTGTTGAAATACACGAGAAATGCCGCAAGGAACGTTGCTACTATAACGGACGGAAGCATCAATTGTGTAACGCTTGCGCCGCTCGATTTCATTGCAGTAATTTCATTTGCAGAAGAAAGATTTCCATACGCCATCAATGTTGCAACAAGTACAGACATCGGAACTGCAAGCACCACCATCCATGCAAGATTCATTGTGATGAGTTCGACAATTACCCAACCTCCAAGTCCTTTTCCAACGAGTTGGTCAATGAAACGCATAATGAACTGCAATAGAAAAACGAACATCAGCGTAAAAAACGAGAAGAGGAACGGACCAAGATGTGCGCGAAGTATAATTCGAAAGAGTATCATGTAGATTGCAAGGAAAATATACTAAAGAAAAGTTGCAATAATATTTTTATGTTTGTTGTATATAAAAGAAAGAGGTTGTAAATTTTTACTAAAATATTTCTACAATAAATTTTCAATAATCGATGAATATTGCTGTTTTTCTTGGCGGAATCTCTCCTGAAAGAAACGTTTCGCTCGCATCCGGAAGAAGCGTAGCAATCGCATTGCAAGAAATTGGTCACAACGTAAGTGTATTTGACCCTGCATTGGGAACGAAACTACCGAAAAATTTACTCGAATCGCTTCCGCAGCATATAGCGGAAATTTCTCCATCACTTTCTGAACTTTCAAATTTTTCTCCACGAAATTATTTTGAATGTGTTCAATCGTCATTACTCGACACTGTTGAAATCGTATTTCTTCTTCTGCACGGAACATACGGTGAAGATGGTGTAATTCAATCACTGTTGGAATTGCGCGGAATTCCGTACACAGGTTCAGGAATACTTGCAAGCGCACTTGCAATGAATAAAGCGATGACGAAAATGGTATTTGAAAGATACGGAATTCCTACACCGAAGTGGATTGTTGTTGAAAAGATGCAATTGAACAATAGCGTATTGGAGATATGGAAAACTTTTCCGTGTGTTGTAAAACCGAATGATGGGGGCTCGACAATTGGAATGTCTATTGTAGAAAAAAGTGAAAATATATTTTCAGCTATCGAACATGCGTTTCAATATTCAAAAAAGGTTTTGATAGAAGAATTTATTGAAGGAAGAGAATTAACTGTTCCGATACTTGGAAATGAAGCGTTGCCTGTTATCGAAATAAAACCGAAAGGCGGTTTCTACGATTACACGCGCAAATACACGAAAGGAGAAACGGAATACATTTGTCCTGCAGAATTACCTGAAAAATTATATAATACAATTTTAAGTGAAGGATGGAAAGCGTTTAACGTTCTTGGTTGCAGAGGGTTCGCGCGCACGGATTTTCGTTTGAAGCCAAATGGCGAATTCTATTGTTTGGAAGTGAATACCATTCCCGGAATGACATCAACAAGTTTAGTTCCGAAAGCAGCAAAAGTTGCTGGCATTGAGTTTCCTCAATTGTGTCAGAGAATTGTTGAATTAACATTAACAAATGGTTGAATTCTAAGACAGGCGAGTTAGATGAATAAAATATGTTAGAATAGTAAAAAGCGAATCGTACCTCGATTCGCTTTTTGTCGGAACGGCGGGATTTGAACCCGCGACCCCTTGCACCCCAAGCAAGTGCGCTACCGGGCTGCGCTACGTTCCGAATTCAAATAATTCCTTTGCGCAAATGCGTTTTTCTTCTTTCTTCATTTGTAATATTATTACGATAACTTCACCAATAATTCTTCTAAAAAAAACTTCACCTCTCGCAAATCTGCTTTCAATTTTTCATTTGTTTTGTATAATTCTTCCGTTACGTTCGTTTCAAATGAAATGGTATTTAGTTGTGTATCAAGTTTATTTTCATCTGACCACTGTCGCAAAATATTTTTCGCGCCTTCTAATGTGAATCGTTGATTGCGGGTAAGTTCTTTGATTTGTAGTATGATTTTAATGTCATAATTCGTGTATGCACGTTTTCCCCCACGGTTTTTTGACGGGTGCAGTTGTTCAAAGACGTCTTGCCAATACCGAAGAGTATATGGTTCAATACCCGTAATTTTGCTTACTTCGGTGATAGAATAATATAATCGTTTTATGTTATTCTGTTTCATACATAATCTACATTACTCTATAAAAAAAGCCGTTAATGATATGAAAATACACAGATGAAAAAAAATGATTCGCGTGTCTTAATCCTCGTTGCGCACATAATATGAGTAAAAAACGATTTCCACAATTGTTAATACAAGAAGCGCAATGGTGTCGCGATTTAACCATACAGCAATACCTTCTTGCGAAATGAGAAAGGAAAAAACCAGCGAAGAAATTGCCCATCCGGTTGAAAAAATTATGACAATAAATCCAACAGAAAGAACTCCTTCCACCAATCCTTCTTCTTGCCATCCTTTACTAAATGCGTACACAATTGCAACCGTGTGCAGATAAAAAACTAGCAAATCAATCATCGGATACAACAGTTGATTGGAAGTTGATGATATGCGCTTGATATCCGGCGCCAAATCCGTTATCAATATTCACAACAGAAATTCCAACGGAGCACGAATTAAGCATTGCAAGCAACGCGGCAATTCCTTGAAAAGAAGCGCCATAACCGATACTTGTTGGTACTGCGATTACGGGACAAGAAACAATTCCACCAACGACCGAAGGAAGCGCACCTTCCATTCCGGCTACACAAATAACGCAGTGTGCATTATGAAAAATATTCACTCGCTGAAGCAAGCGATGAATTCCTGCAACGCCAACATCGTATAATCGTTCAACATTACTTCCCAATAATTCTGCTGTTACAGCGGCTTCTTCTGCAACCGATATATCGGATGTTCCTGCAGATACGACAATGATTTTTCCTTTTCTCTTGTGCGGTTCAGAATAATTGATAGTACTAATTCGTGCTTTCTCAAAGTGCTGAACGGGAGAAAATTTTTTTAGTACTGCGATATGCTCGGAAGTAACGCGCGTAATGACGACGGGCAATTTTTTTTTGAGCATTTTGCTCACGATGAGTTTCACATCGTTTGCTGATTTTCCTTCGCCGTAAATAATTTCGGGGAATCCTTTTCGCAGTGCGCGATGATAATCAATATTTGCGATTTCTAAATCTTCAAACGGGAGTGTTTTTAACCGCTGAAGAAATTGATGTTCTGAAAGTTTTCCTTTTCGAAATCGTTGGAGAAGTTGACGGAGCGTTGCTTCTTGCATCTAATTCGTGATTTGTTGGTCAGCTGAAAGAACCGTATTTAAATTTCCAGAAGTAAATCCGTTTAAATCAAGCGTGATAAAGTGAAATCCAAGTTGTCGGAATTTTTGAACGAGTTTTGCACGGATTTCCGTTTCCGTAAGCAAATGAATCACATCTGTAGGAACTTCAATACGAGCAACGCTATCGTGATGGCGTACGCGGCATACATTGAATCCAAGTTCGTGCATAATATTTTCCGCATATTCTATTTGCGAAAGTTTTTCAATTGTTACTTTATTTCCGTATGGAATGCGCGAAGCAAGACACGGCGATGCAGGTTTTTCGGAGGATAGTAAGTGAAGATGATGAGATGCAAATCGTATTTCCTCTTTTGAAAACTTACAAAACGCAAGAGGCGATACTATATTATGTTCTTTTGCTGAAACGCTTCCGGGACGAAATTCAAAGCGGTCGTCAAAGTTTGTTCCGTCAAAAATTACATTGAAATTCATTCGCATCTGAAGTTGAGAAAGTTTTGTGAACAATTCCGTTTTGCAAAAATAACAGCGATTGGATGGGTTTGAAAAATAATGCTCGTTTTGTAATTCCTCCGTTTGAATAATGATATGATTGACGTCAAATTGCTCTGCTTGCTCGATGGCAAAGAGTTTTTCTTTTCTCGGAAAGGATGGAGAATCTCCTGTGGCAGCAAGAACATTTTCTTTACCGAGTATATCGCGCGCAGTTTTTAGTAAAAAAGAACTATCCACTCCTCCGGAATACGCAACAATTGCTGAATCGTATTGTGCGATGAATGTTTGAAGTTGCAACAATTTTTGCTCAAGAATAAGTGTCTTCATTGGAGGTGCGAAATTTTTTTAATACGTGGCATTCTTGATTTGAATTTGTTTCTCAAGATTTTCTCTTTTACTGTGTGAATAAATGAAGATGTAAAACCTAGTTGCATCAATTCACGTAACGTTTTCTTTTTGTCTATCAAATAATAGAGTAATAAATCTACGCTGTGATACATAAAACCAAGTTCTCCTTCGTCAGTTTGTCCTTGCCACAAATCGGCAGTAGGAACTTTATTGATAATCTTTTGTGGAACGCCGAGATGTTTTGCGAGTTCCCAAATTTGGGTTTTGTATAAATCTCCGAGAGGATTTATTCCGCAAGCACTATCGCCGTAAATTGTTCCGTATCCAAGTAATATTTCTGTTTTATTGCTTGTTCCAATTACTAACGCATTATGTTTTGCGGATGTGTCGTAAAGTGCAATCATTCTGCATCGCGCCATGATATTTCCTTTGCGTACAACATTCATTTTGGGTTCAAGTGCAATAAACTCATTGACCATAGGAGAAATATCTAAAAGTTGATAGGGAATGTTTAACTTGTGAGCAATGTTCGTAGCGTCGTCAATGTGTTGTTTGTTGCTTGTTTCGTATGGCATTAATAACGCACAAACGTTTTCTTTTCCTATTGATTTCGTTGTAAGAAATGCAGTTACGGCAGAATCAATTCCACCGGAAAGTCCAAACACTGCATTTGTACATTTCGCTTTTGTTATTTCATTTCGAATGAAAGTAGTGAGTGTTTGTTCAACTCGTGAGTAATTGAGAGTAAGATTTTTTATCGGGAGTCGTTTGTTCATAAAAAATGCAGAAAAAAATAAGGATAAATGTTTTAACTGCAATGTAAGTATTATGTATTCGTTGGGCAATGCGAGAAGAAAAATTTTTCAATGAGCATTTGCATTTTTTAAAAAAGAAATGTAACTTTTCGCCGTCTTTTTATTTCACCCTCCATTGGGGAAATGGTAATTTTTTTACTAACATTGTAGGAAATATTTTATGATACGTGCGTGCCTTCTATTTATAGCATTTCATTGTTTATTCGCTATTGTAACGCTTGCAGGAATTACGGGAAAAATTCGCGGAAAAGTAATAGACAACGAAAGCAAACAACCGATTGCCGGAGTTTCGATACTCATCCTTGGAACAAAAATGGGTGCGGCAACCAATATCGAAGGAGAATACTACATTCTTAATGTTCCTGTTGGCGAATATAAATTGCGCTCGTCATCTATCGGTTACAATGCGCTGACAGTTCAAGATGTTCACGTATCCGCAGATTTAACAACGGAAATAAATTTTTCTTTAGTTTCCGAAGCAGTGGAAGTAAAAGAAGTTGTCATAACTGCAGAACGTCCTCTCATTCAGCAAGACGTAACAGCATCGGTTTCGATTGTAGAAGCGGAACAATTGCAAGCGCTTCCCGTTACGTCGTTTTCTGAAGCGATGGTGTTAAGTACTGGATTTGTCGAATCAAAAAACGGCAATGGCGAAGGAATCCATTTGCGCGGAGGTCGAAGCAGAGAGTTGTCGTATCTTGTTGATGGTGTACGCGCGGATAATATTTTGTTCAGCGGATTGGGAAGCGATGTTCCGCGTTTAGGAGTTTCTTCGCTTACTGTTATGAGTGGAACATTTAATGCAGAATACGGACAAGCGCAATCTGGAGTGATAAATGTAGTAACGCAGGATGGTGGAGATAAATTCTGGGGAAAAACGCGATTCAGTTCCGATAGATTTGGCGGGAAAAAAAATAATTTAGGAACAAATATTATGGAGTTTGCAGTCAGCGGACCCATTATCAGCGACGCATCGTTTTTCTTCAGCGCAGATAGAGAACGTTCGAACACGTATTTAAACAAAACCACAGGACCGGAATATTTTTCTCCTTCGGGAAGAATTATCCAGAACGAATTTGAGTTCGGTTTGTTTGATAATAAAGACCGTGCTCAAATAAAACTTTCTTTAAAACCAACAAATGAAACAAAAGTACAAATTGGTACTATTTATTTCGACAGAAAGCATAAAGATTACGACCAAACATTTAAGGAATATCCACAATATCAGGGATTTGAACGAAATAAAAGTTTGTTGAATAATCTTACGTTCACGCATACGTTATCGCAAAGTTCGTTTTATGAAATCCGAATGTCGTATTTCGATTACAAAGAACAGTATTATGTTTTTGATGAACAATTAAGCGGCGACCATAGAAAAATATTTGCCCCCGTGTTAAGTAATGTGAGCTTTGATTCGACAGGTAATTACCAGTTTTGGGGGCCTTACAATGCATTTTTGTATTTAACAGAAGCGCAACGACAAGGATATAAAAATTTAAAACTTGCTGATTCCGTAATGATAGTCAATGGTTTGGGAGATACTATTGTTTTTGATGAAGGTACGGTGATTACAAATAATCTGGTAGAACAATTCATAGCGGGAGGAAGAAATTTATCGAAAATTAAAGTATCGGTGAAAGTAAATTCGTATGATGATTCATACCGCGACGCACGTACACGAACGTTAACTGCTTCAGCTAATTTTACAAGCCAACTCGATGGACAAAACAACATAAAATTCGGGATTGAATACAAGAAACATATCATTAGTGATTATTGGATAAATGGTGTCAATGCGAACTGGAATCATCTCGACGATACGCTTTCATTCGAGCGAAGACATTATGATTTAGTTGATTATTCATTTGACCCGTTACAACTTGCTGCGTACATACAGGATAAGTTTGAATATAAAAGTATGATATTTAATGTTGGAATTCGTTTTGACTATTTAGACGTACAAGCTCCCGATGTGTACGATTTTCTCACACGAGATCCTCGTAGCCATGTGGATAGTTTATTCATACTGCAAAAACGAAGCGAAACGGTTCCTGCGCGATATAAATTTTCTCCACGTTTTGGTTTTTCATTTCCCATCACAACTCAAGCGAAAATACATTTTTCATACGGGCATTTTTATCAATACCCAGATTTCAATTTTCTCTATCGAAGATTTCGTGAACAAAATCCAACGTTTCTTTATTTAGGAATCGGTCAATCGTTAGGTGCGATTGGAAACCCCCGATTGAAACCTGAAACTACGCAAGCGTACGAATTAGGCGGAGAATATATTATCAATGAAAATATGGTAGCCGCCGTGCGTATGTTTTACAAGGACACGTACGATTACATTTCCACGCAGCCGATTTTTACTCCCGATAACCATACGCGCATAGCAAATCTTGATTACGCCAATTCCCGCGGAATAGAATTTTCGTTAGAAAAGCGATTTGCTCATCATTATGCTTTTACAATTAACTATACCTATTCACGTGCCGAAGGAAATGCAGACCAGTGGTCAACACATTCAAACGAAGTTTGGAACGCATCGGTGTACGGTTTTGTGCCTCCGAAAAAAACTGTTGTGCTTGCTTGGGACCAGCCGCATACATTAACGTTGAATTTAAGAATGGATTATGAAAATTATGGAGGAAGCATCATAGGAGATATAGGAAGCGGATTACCATATTCTCCTCGTGAGCCACGCGGAAAACCAATCGGTGATATAAACAGCGGAAGACAACCGTGGACAAGCACATTTGATATGCGCATATATCGTGCGCTCGATATTTCACCAGTAAAAATTACCTTATATCTTGACGTGAAAAATATTTTCGACAGAAAAAATGTTTTAAACGTCTTTGATACAACTGGTGAGCCGAATTACAATACCAATCCTGCGGCTTCACCGGAAAGTATGCACAATCCATCTTTCTATGGACCTATGCGCCATATTTTACTCGGATTAGAATTAGAATTTTAACGGGAGAATTTTTTATGACACTTTTATTTCAATTTACAAATACCAATAGATTTATCTTTATTCTTCTTGTTCTGTGCATCGCCGTTCAAATGAGCAATGCGCAAAAAAGAATACCAATGACAAAAGAAGAATATTTCAATACTGTTCTCGCTCCGCAACGAGGGCTTATTCCGTTGTATAAAAATAATTCAGCAAATGCTGTTTCCTCATACGCCGATAGGAAACGTTCAGTGCTGAATCTCGGAAACGTTTGGGCACGAATTTCAAATGCCGCAACGCTTGGATATGACCGTTGGGGATTGTGTTATGAATTTCCCGCTCGTAGTGGAATAACGTATCGTTGGACAATGGCGCCATTGATTGGAGCAATGAAACGCGATCCCAACACAGGATTAATTTCAAGAAAATTTGTTGCGAGTGGAACACGAGGTGCTGCACGATATAGCGAAGAAGAATATCAACCGCTTCACGGTTACGATGCGGACGTAGAAGATGAAACGAATAATATTGGAATAGCATTCAGCGATATTCCTGATTCGTGGCCGGATGTTTGGCCTTCGGGTCCATACGAAATGCCGAAGGATTCGTCGGGCAAATTTCCTTCACCATCGTTTCCAGGAATTGTCAATGGGGCTGTAAAAGCACCGCGTGAAGCGTATTTTGTTGTAACCGACAATGACCCTGATCCTCAGTACGCAAACAAACCATATCCGATGGATATTCGCGTAGATATGTGGGCATTGCAATATGATGACATTCTCAATCGAAATTTTATTATTTACAAACAAATCGTTCGAAACATCGGCACAGATACGCTTTTTAACGTCTATGTAGGAATTCACGATGACCCCGATTGTCCCGAACAAGGAGCAAGTGAATGGACGGATGATTATGCCGCATTGATAAAAGTTGGCGACAACGTTCCCGGATATTCTCCTTCACAAGATTCTTTACTTGGAAACTTTACTTATCTTTGGGACGGTGATGATAAAGCAGAAGGATTTCTTTCTAAAAATGTCGGATGGGTTGGATTGAAATTTCTTGAAACACCGAATAATCAAACTACAGGGCTTCCGAATGGAGTTACAACGTTTCAAGTTTTCGAATATTCAAACGCGCCGCAAACTGAAGATGGAGAATATGACCAACTTGCCTCCGGAATTATGATGCCAACAAATGTAACTCCACATTCAGGCGATAACACGCAAACACCAAATTCATACGGACCAGATGTAACATACGCCGTTGCAAGCGGTCCGTTCACACTCGCTCCTGGGCAATCTTTAAACTTTGCTTATTCAACCATTCACGGTAGTAACAAAGCGGATTTGTTTAGTAGCGCAATGCTTTGTCAACTTTTGTATAACGCAAATTATGAATCTGCGGAATCACCGCCGGAGCCTTTCGTTACTGCTGTTCCAAGTGATAAGAAAATTACATTGTATTGGGATGACCGTTCGGAAAAAGGTGTGTATCGTAGAAGTGACGGAAGAATTGACCATATTAATGATAGACTTACTCAAACAAATGCATTTGAAGGATACAAAATATTTAAAAGTACTGACCAAGGAATAAATTGGGGAGAAGCGATTCGTGATGTCAATGGAGCATTTAAATACTGGCGTCCGATAAAGCAATACGATTTAATAAATGGAACTACAGGAGAAAGCACACATCCGCTTGGAAGGTATTTTTTACTTGGAGACGATGTCGGATTAGTGCATTCGTTTGTAGATAACGACGTCAATAACGGGTATGAATATTGGTACGCTGTTGTTGCATACGACCATGACGATGGAGTTATTCCTCCATTGGAAAATTCAATCAAGAGTGACCCGTACAAAGCAGGAGATAATACGGTTGCAGTTACTCCGTTTGCGCAACCATCTGGTTTTTCAATTGGGAAAATAAAAAATAAACCAACAAAAATTTCCGGACGATGTACCATAGAAAATTTTCCTCTTTCGGTTCTCGATTATAGCAAAGTTACGGGGCATACATACTCAATTACCTTTGATACAACAGGAGGAGTTAAAAAATATTCTGTCAAGGATGTGAGCAATAACAACTTTGTACGTATGCAAGATACAGCAAAATATTTTTATACAGGAACAATTCTCGATTCTGTCGCATTTGTACCAACGTATCTTCAAAATATTTCGCTTACTTCGTATGCGCAAGAACTTGATAACAATCCAAAATTTGATGGCATTTCGTTACTTATTGAAGATATTGGTTTTGCGGTAAAAGAAACTCGTATACTTCCACCGGGAACATCAATATTATCAATCCAATCGTGGTTACGTTTATCGGATGGATATTCCGGACTTGCTGATGATTATGAAATCCGTTTTGGTGATAGTTCACTTGTTGCATTAAAAACAAATCAAAAATATTATTTCAAAGCGCCATTACAGATTTGGAATGTAACAACCAATATGCAAGTTGTTGCTGTCATTGATGTGGATACGAGTAATCATACTCGTGCAGATAGTACAACATTGGATTTCAAAACAGAAGGAATATACATTGTCAATCGTAATTATCACGATACTGCAACATCCACGGCAACGGCTAATACTGCAACGTGGAATTTCAGTTTTGGTTCATTCGCGCAAAAAGGACTTCGCGCTAAACCAGTAGATTACAATTACAAATTGGTATTTGACACAAATTCAACTTTGCCTGCTGGAATTAATGTAACAGTGCAAGTCAATACCAATCATCCGATTGGAAATACCGACGTCTATGAATTTACAACGCAACAATCAACTTCGGCGAAGATGTCGAAAAAAAGTTTGGAAGATATCACCGTCGTTCCAAATCCGTACATCGTCAGTTCACCGTATGAAAAACTCAAATTTGGTATTGAACGACTCATTCAATTTCACAAACTTCCAAAAGAAAAATGCACGATTCGTATTTTCAACGTTGCCGGTGATTTGATGCGTATCATCGAGCACACAAACGGAACGCCGATTGATTCGTGGGATTTAACGACGTACAACGGTCAAGAAGTTGCCTTTGGTGTGTATATTTTTCACGTTCAATCCGATTTTGGTGAATACATCGGTAAATTTGCATTGATTAAGTAAGGAGAAAAACTATGTTCACAAAATATGTATCGCAAAAATCTTTTTTGTTTCTTTTTACAATAATTTTTTCATCAACAATGTTTTCTCAGTTTGATAATGCAGGAACATCCGCAGCAAATTTCTTGAAAATCGGTGTTGGAGGACGAGGCACTGCACTTAGCGGAGCATTTGTTGCAGTAGTTGATGACCCTTCTGCGTTGTATTGGAACGTTGCAGGAATTTCGCACTTTCAACAAAATGAGATTATGTTTTCACACAACGATTGGATTGCCGATATAAATCATTCGTTTCTTGCTGCCGGATTTCCCCTTAAAGATATCGGAACGATTGGTATTAGTGTTTCGCATCTTTCAATGGGTGAGATGAAAGTAACGACGTGGGAAGAAACCGACGGAACAGGAGGAACGTTTTCAGCGTATGATATTGCTGTGGGAATTGCGTATGCAAAAAAACTTACCGATCAGATTTCTTTTGGCATTCAACCGAAATATGTTTCGGAGGTAATCTCGCAATCGAATGCAAGTGCGTTTGCGATAGATGCGGGAATGCAGTACAACACGGAATTTCAAGGAATAAAACTTGGTGCTGCGCTTACGAATTTCGGAACAAAAATGAGGTTGCAAGGACGTGATACGCGAATAACGATTGACCCGTTTCCCATTGCCGGGTCAAACCCGAACGATGTTGTCGCAAATACAGAAACGCAAGAATGGTTATTGCCGATGACGTTTCATTTTGGTATTGCAATTGATGCATTGCGAAACGACAATAATACATTAGTGCTAAATCTTGATTACCAAGATGAACGTGATTTTATGCCGGTTCCTTTTCTTGGTGCTGAATATAGTTTTCGCGAAACAGTGTTTTTACGTTTTGGTGCAAATGGTTTTTTCTTTGACAAAATTATGGATAATAAACTCGACGAAAAATATGTTCAAAAAGCAGGAATGAGCGCTGGTGTAGGTTTTCACTGGGAAATTCCTGAAACGAAAATAGTTGCAAAAATTGATTATTCATATTCGGATTTAAATATTCTGCAATCGTCGCAAAGAATAACAGTTGGTTTCTCGTTTTAATAAATGCTTGTTCTGTAATAGTCATCTCGCTGCAACGAGATGACTTTTTTATTTTAAATTTTTTCATTCTCTCATTTGTATATTCAACGCACAATTTTAAATATAATGTCTGAACTTTATCCTCGAAAAGTTATATACGACCCGCTCACAGAATTGATGGCGTACTATGCCGATAAGAAAAGCGAAACGAAAGTCGAGAAGAAAAAATTTGAAACTGTTGAAGAAGTTTTAAAGAACAGAATTATTGACGGGGAGAAAATCGGTTTGGAAAATGATTTGAATGAAGCGCTGAAAAAATATTCTGCGCTCGACATTATCAATACTATTTTGCTCGATGGAATGAAAGTTGTCGGTGAATTATTCGGAAGCGGACAAATGCAACTGCCGTTCGTTCTTCAATCTGCAGAAGTGATGAAAACGGCAGTAAAGCATCTCGAGCAGTTTATGGAGAAAAGCGATTCGACGTCCAAAGGAACGATGGTGATTGCAACGGTAAAAGGCGATGTTCACGACATTGGAAAAAATCTCGTTGATATTATTCTTTCCAACAATGGTTACAAAGTTATCAATCTCGGAATCAAATGTCCTGTGGAAACAATGCTCCACGCAGTAGAAGAACATAAAGCAGATGCAGTCGGAATGAGCGGCTTGCTTGTGAAATCCACCGTGATAATGAAAGAAAATTTGGAAGTGATGAACGAACGCGAAATCACAATTCCCGTTGTGCTCGGAGGCGCGGCATTGACTCGCAGATATGTGGAAAGCGATTTGCGTTCGGTGTATCGCGGTCATATTTCGTACGCGAATGATGCTTTCGATGGTTTACATTTTATGGAGAAAGTTGTAAGCGGAAAATTGTTAGAAGAAAATATTTCTGATACTACAGTCGAAGATGAAGAAGTTAAACTCACGGGACAAGAAGCGAAAATTTTTCTTTCCGAAAATGTATTAAAACAACTGCAAGCAACTCGTAACTATAAACTCGAAACTGTAAACTCAATTCCAATTCCACCATTTTTCGGAAGTAAAGTAGTTGAAAATATTTCTCTCGATGAAGTTTTTCAGTATGTAAATGAAGTTGCGCTCACTCGCGGACAATGGCAAGTGCGAAAAGGGAAAATGAGCAACGATGAATATCAAAAACTTCTCAATGAAAAAATTTATCCTGAATACGAAAGTTTAAAGTTAAAAGTGAAAAGTGAAAAGTTGCTTGAGCCGAAAGTTGTGTATGGATATTTTCAATGTCAATCGGACGGAAATGATTTGATTGTATATAAGAACCTATCCCTCGACTTCGCTCGGGATAACAAACTCGTAACTCGTAACTCGCAACTTGAAACTATAAACTTCTCATTTCCACGGCAATCATCCGATAGATATTTATGTATATCCGATTTCTTCGCATCAAAAGAGAGCGGAAAAATTGATATGATTGGAATGATGCTTGTAACGATGGGAAAACGCGCTTCTGAATATTCGCAGCAACTTTTTGAATTAAACAATTACAAAGATTATTTATACTTTCACGGCTTGAGTGTGGAATGTGCAGAAGCGCTAGCGGAATTATGGCACAAAAAAATGCGCGAAGAACTTGGTATAGAAAACAGCGATGCAAAAGAGATAAAAAAATTATTCAGTCAAGGTTATCAAGGCGCGCGATATAGTTTTGGTTATCCCGCTTGCCCGAATTTGGAAGACCAAACAAAATTATTTGAGTTGCTGCAACCTGAACGAATTGACGTCGAACTCACGGAAGAATTTCAACTTGTTCCCGAACAATCTACATCGGCAATTATTGTTCATCATTCGCAAGCGAAATATTTCAATGTGAAGTAAAGTGTAGAGGGTTCAAGATTTCAAGTTTTAAGTGAAGAAGGAAACACTTGAATTCTCGACCTCTCGAATCCTTAGTCACTCTCTTTGAAATTTCTCTCTTCTTTTCCTACTTTTACCACAGAATTTTTTAACTCAATTTAATTGCAAACAATGGTTCAACTTTCTAATTTTTACGAATCTTCTGTCGGCAAAAAAGTGCTGATGAGTCTTACAGGAATCTTTCTGTGCCTATTCCTTATAGAACACTTGTTGGGAAACTTCTTACTCTTCTGGGGAAAGGAAGTGTATGACACGTATTCGGAATTTCTCGCGCACAATGTTTATCTCTTCATTGTAATGCGAGTTATTGAAATCGGGTTGTTTGTGTGTTTATTTCTCCACGCATTTCTTGGTGTGTTGTTGTGGTTCAGAAATAGAGCAACACGTTCACACAAATACAAAATGAGGAGAGCGCCAGAAAATACATTGCTTGCCTCTCGCATTACGATGGTAACTGGTAGCATTGTGTTTCTTTTTCTCGTGGTGCATTTAAATTCCTTTTTTATTCCAACGCGATTAAATTCAGAACCAGCATCTCCATATAAAATTGTTGCTGATGAATTCGCTTCACCGTTGTATTCAATTTTTTACGTCATTGCTCTTGCATTTCTTGGTTTTCATTTGCGTCACGGGTTTCAATCGGCATTTCAAACGCTTGGCTTACGAACAAAAAGTTATATCAAACTTCTTGATGCAATTGCAGTTTTCTTTTGGCTTGTCGTTCCGCTTGGATTTGCATCAATGCCGATTTATTTTTTGTGGTTTCATAAATAAAATAGAACACGGATGACACGGATGACACGGATGCAACGGATTTAAACGGATAAAAAAATCAGTGAACATCAGTAAAATCAGTGTAATCCGTGTTCTATACAAAATAAAAATTTTCTATGTCACTCAACTCTAAAATTCCCGACGGACCGATTCAAAATAAATGGTCATCGCATAAATTTAATTCCAAACTTGTCAATCCCGCTAACAAACGCAAGTACACAGTTATCGTTGTCGGTACGGGATTAGCCGGTTCATCCGCAGCCGCATCGCTTGCAGAACTCGGTTACAACGTTCTCGCATTTTCCTATCACGAATCTCCGCGTCGCGCTCATAGTATTGCCGCGCAAGGTGGAATCAATGCGCCGAAAAATTATCCGAACGATGGCGACAGTGTTTGGCGTTTGTTTTACGATACAGTGAAAGGCGGCGATTATCGTGCGCGTGAAGCAAATGTGTATCGCCTTGCCGAAGTGAGCGGAAGCATTATTGACCAATGCGTTGCGCAAGGTGTTCCGTTCGCGCGTGATTATGCGGGCTATCTCGATAATCGTTCGTTTGGCGGTGCGCAAGTTTCGAGAACATTTTATGCACGCGGACAAACGGGACAACAACTTTTACTTGGAGCGTATTCTGCGTTGTGTCGTCAAATTGAAACCGGCGGTGTAAAATTTTTTGAACGTAGAGAAATGCTTGACCTCGTGATGATTGATGGAATGGCGCGTGGAATCGTTGCTCGAAATTTGGTGAACGGACAACTCGAATCGTATGCGGCAGATGCAGTTATTCTCGCAACCGGCGGATATGGAAATGTATTCTTCCTTTCGACGAATGCAAAAGCAAGTAACGCAACAGCGATTTGGCGAGCGCATAAACGTGGCGCTTATTTCAGTAATTCTTGTTACACACAAATTCATCCAACGTGTATTCCCGTAAGTGGAGATTATCAATCGAAGTTGACGTTGATGAGCGAAAGTTTGCGTAACGATGGTCGTGTGTGGGTTCCTAAAAACAAAGGTGATAAACGCGCTCCGGGTCAAATTCCCGAAAGCGAACGCGATTATTATTTGGAGCGCCGCTATCCTTCGTTTGGGAATCTTGTTCCGCGCGATGTTGCTTCTCGCAATGCAAAAATGGTGTGCGATGAAGGTCGTGGAGTTGGCACAACAGGACTTGCAGTATATCTCGATTTCTCCGATGCAATCAAGCGATTAGGAAAAAATGTAATTGAAGAAAAGTACGGCAACTTATTCGATATGTATCATGAAATCACGAGCGAAAATCCGTACGAAAATCCGATGCGTATTTATCCCGCGGTGCATTATACGATGGGAGGACTTTGGGTTGATTACAATTTGATGAGCACGATTCCCGGTTTGTATGTTCTCGGTGAAGCGAATTTTTCTGACCACGGCGCAAATCGTCTTGGTGCAAGCGCATTGATGCAAGGTCTTGCCGATGGCTATTTCATTATTCCGTACACGATTGGAGATTATCTTGCAACAACGAAATTCAAGAAAGTTGGAACAGATGCAAATGAATTTAAAGAAGTAACTTCATCTATTCAAACGACAATAAAAAAATTGATGTCGGTAAACGGAAAAAAATCTGTGGACGAATTTCACCGAGAACTCGGTAAAGTAATGTGGGATTATGTCGGAATGGGACGCAACAGAGATGGACTGACGAAAGCGTTGCAACTTCTTCCAAAACTGCGTGAAGAATTTTGGTCAAACGTAAAAGTTACGGGAATAGATTTGGATATGAATGTCGAACTCGAAAAAGCGCAGCGTGTTGCAGATTTTCTCGAACTCGGAGAATTGATGGCTCGCGACGCATTACATCGTGAAGAAAGTTGCGGCGGACATTTTCGTGAAGAATATCAAACCGAAGAAGGCGAAGCAAAACGCGACGATGAAAATTTCTCGTAC